>NZ_JAUALB010000004.1 GCF_030345795.1 Micromonospora sp. WMMA1363 | reverse complement strand
GACGTGCGAGCAGCGCTCGGTGACACCAGGCTATCGGTCGACAAGCGCTTCAGCGGCACCGACGGTGAGCACGGTCGTCGCTGCCGCCCGAGCTGGGCGCACATCTGCTCAACCGCGACCCGCCCGATCACACTCGGCTCCGGCGTCTGGCAGCTGCCGCCTTCACGCCTCGCCGCGTCGCCGACCTGCGCCCGCCGTCGAGAGAATCGTCAGCACACTGCTGGACGGTCTCGCCGGCCACGACCACGCGGAAATGATCGGCTCCCTCGCGTCACCGCTGCCTTTACAGGTCATGCATGAGCTACTTGGCCTACCCACCAGACCAGCGTCGACTTTCGGACCTGGACGAACACGCTGCTGTCCGCCGAGGCCAACCAGCCCGCACAGTCACGATCCGCCATGGCGAATGCGGCGTTTCCTTATAGAGCAGTTGGCGCACAAGGGAGCGCACCCCGGCGACGACCTGCTGACCGGTCTCCTTGCCGCACGTGACGACGACGACCGGCTCACCGACGATGAGCTGGTCGCGATGGTCTTCCTGCTGATGTTCGCCGGCTACGACAACTCCGCCGCGCTCATCGGCAACGTAACCCACGCTCTGCTCACCAACGCAGAGGTGCACGAGGCGGCGCGCGCTGGATCGCTTGCCCTTGACGAACTCATCGACGAGGTCCTGCGCTGGAATCCCTCTTTTCCGCTGGCGGTCCGACGATTCGCCCGAGAGCCCTCACCATCGCCGGTCAGGCGATCCCCGCCGGTGATCGCATCTGGCTGTGTCTGGCCAGCGCGAATCGAGACCCCGCACAGTTCTCCGAGCCGACGACGAACTCGGCATGCCCGGCGAGCGGCGCCCGCACCTGTCATTCGGGCACGGCATCCACTACTGCCTGGGCGCACCACTCGCCCGCCTCCAGACGACCGTGGCCGTCACCAGCCTGGTAGCCCGCTTTCCTGGGATACGGTTGGCCGTACCCGCCCACGACATACGGTGGCGGGAATCGTTCCGACTACGCGGACTGGTCGCCTTGCCGGTTCTCCTGTAGGGCGACGATGGGAGCGCGGTCCCGCTGCGGTCTTCGTCCTTGACCACCCAGATACTCGGCCGACGCGGGGTCAGCGGCGACCAGGCCCTGCGCCTAGGGAGGTGGTAAGTGCATCTGCCGTCAAGTGGAGGAGGTCGGCGACGGCCGAGGCCGAACCGCGTTGGCCCGGAATCGGCGCGAAGGCACGCGATGCCTCCGCTATCCGCGCCGCGTCACCCGGGCGGCCGAAATTGATGATCCCGCCTGCATCGGCCCGGTTGGCGACAGCCGCAGCCAGACCTTGAGCGATGACCGCAGCCCACGCCGGCACTGAGATCATCTGGTCGGGTTGGTAGGCATCGACGGCTGTAACGCCATCGTTGGAGCGATCCACGCGAACCGTGGTTCGATCTGCGTCATGCATTCTGGGCCACCCCGTGTTGGCTTACCTCGATCATGGTAGAAACGCCTCTCCGCGTCGGCGCCGTTGCGGACCCCGGTGCAGCCGTCGTCGGGCGACAGCGTCGCTCCCTCGCGTGCGCCCCGTGTCGCGCGTGGAAGCACACCCAGGCTGGCCGCAACATACTGTGGTAGGCCCACCCCCGGTTCCGGCTACCGTGGTAGTTGATCGTCAACGACTTGCAGCATAAGCTCTGGCCAACCCGACGTTCAACACGTAAGTAGTTTTCTCATGGCTCCGTGAGCACTACAGTAGCCACGGATGACGCCGGCTGGGAGGATCGCATGGCCACCGCGAATGAGCCGAATGCCACACCGCCCACCCTTCAGGACAAGATCAACGTACTCGTCGAGCTGCCCCTACCGCCTGAGTTCACATCGGACTCTCTGCGATCCCCCGACAGTGTCGGTGAGCGCGTCAGGGCTATCGCCACGGCTGCTGGGATCTCCGAGTCGCTTCTCAACGCACTGCGCCTCGGACAACGCGACAACCCCACCAAGGCGACGATGCAGAAGCTGGCCGACCTCTACAAAGTAGATCCCGCTTACTTCACCGACGGTGCGCTCGGTACCGAGATATACCGCCAGCTTCGACTTTTGCAAACGTTGGCCGAGATCAAGAAAGGCCACACTCCACAGCTGAAGGTCGCTTTCCGTAACCACTTCGAGCTGTCCGACAAGGGTGCCACCACAGCCTTGCAGATGTTGGAGCAGCTACGCGATCTTGAAGCCCAGCACCAGCGGCCGACGTGAACCCGTGACATTTGCGCCAGACCAAGCCGGGCCTAACGACGCTGAGGTCGACCGACTGAGTTGCCCACGCCCGATCGGGGTCTGCACCCGCGTGATGCCGGCGGCATCAGGCTTCCTCTGATAGCGGGAGTATTCCTTGGCATCGGGCCAGGTGCAGGTGCCGGCCGGAACAAGGTGGCTCTGACTCCTCATCGGCAACAAGGCCTCATTAGAGTTCAGACCGGGAATGGGCATGTAGCCCCATCGGGGTGATGCCGGCGGCATCACCCGATGGGGCTATCGGCCGTTTGTCATGCCTGCCCCTGATGCTCTTGTGGACGGGATAGGGCTTGTCGAAGATGGCGTCCTCGGCCGCTTGGGCGAGGGTGGCTTGGGTGGTGACAGGTATGCCGAAGTTACCGCCGTAGGGTATCGAGCCGAGCCGGCCGTGGCCCGCGTGATGAGGGCTTCACTGGTGGTCAGGGCAGCTTCCAGGGCGCTCGCCGACGAGGTGGGCATTGGGCGGTCGAGTCCGGCCCGGTTAACCACGGTGGTCAGGGCGTCGGCCTGTTCGGTGGTGCCTGCGGAGATGCAGGCGTGCGTGAGTAGGTCGCGGGCGGCGTAGCCGTCGCCGGCGTGGAGGACCGTTCGGATCAGGTGTAGGGCGGTGCTTGTTGCGGCCGGATGATCTAGGCCGCCGATGGCATCGATGATCGATAGTGCTAGGCGGGTACGGAAGACCACCAGTGTGGCGTCGGGTCGGACGTTCTGGTAGCTGCTGATCAGCGCTAGCTGCCCTGTGATTGTCGGTGGGGGCCGGTGGGCCGGGTGAGTGCGACGAGGCAGGCGGTGACTGCTGCTTCCCACGGTTCGCCGGGTTCGGTTTCGTCGAGTAGGGCTTGGGTTTGGGCTTGTTCCCCGCGGATGGCGTGGGCGATCACGGCGACTTGGCGGCCGTCGAGCATGCGTCGGCCGATGCCGCGGTGGCGGCGGAGTTGGGTTTCGGCGTCGTTCCAGCGGCCTGCGGTGGTGAGGGCGCGGGTGCCGTCGGCGAGTTGGAGGCTCCAGAGCCATTGGTCAGCTCGCGGTGGGTGTCGGGTGCGCGGGTGAGGGCTGCGGTGGGCACGGTGATGCCGTCGATGACGGTGTCTGTGCGGGTCCGAGTGGCCTGGAAGAGCTGGTCGAGTAGGAGGACGGCGGTGTCGCCGTCACCGTCGCGGATGTGGAGCCGGGCCAGGTTGATCAGCGGTTCGAGGGCGAGTCGGGCACGTCGACTGTCAGCTGGTGGATGTTTCAGCCAGACGCGGGCGTGCCGGTGACACCAGGTACGGGCCAGGTCGGGTTGGGCGCAGTCGGAGGCGATGAGCGCCGCTTGGTTGCAGACGCGGGCGGCCGCGGTGAGATCATGCTCGGTGGCGGCTTGCTCGGCGAGTGCGGTGAGGACCCTGATTCTCGCGGTGAGGGCGGTGCATGGTGGTCGCGACCGGGCGATGAGTGGGAAGCGGCGGGCGACCGGCCCGGTGGGGTCCATCATGGCCGACGGCCAGGGTCCGCATCCACGGCACCGTCCGTTGAGGCCGCGCTTGACCCGCTGTGCCGATCGTGGGCGGGTGTCCCGTCGAACACGACGGTGGTGGCGGTGGTGGCTAGGACGGCTTGTGTGGTGGCGGGAAGCCCGAGCCGGTTCCACGCGAAGATGACGTGGTGGGCGAGGATGTCACGCAGGCCTCGGCGCAGTTGCCCGCTGGCGTTGAGCCGGGCGAGGTCACGGCCGGCGCTCGTGTACCCGGCGAACCACTGGGCTGCCGCAGCCAGGGCCGCGTCCGGGACGGTGAGGGTGGTGGTGTCGACGGTCATCAGGCGCCGCACAGCGGCTTGGAGGTGCGCGTCGTCGGTAGGTGTGGGCGGGTCGCGGTGGGCGGCGACGCGGGCCCAGACGTCGCCTTGTTCGTACCAGTCGAGGCCGGCGGCGCGCAGCATCGTGCTGCACAGCAGCAGCGTCAGCTCGCGTCGTCGCCGGGTGGTGGGCTGGTCGCAGGTGGCGGAGAGATGTGCGAGCAGGTGGCGGCTGTCGTGGTGCCAGAATCGGTGGGCGATGTCCATGGCGTGGGTGCCGCCGAAGGCATGGGTTTCGGGTTCGTAGACGACGTCGATGGCCCCGGTGAGGAGCTGGGCGTGGCACATCGCGTCGAGATGGTTCCGCAGGTAGGTGTGGGCGTCGCTGCTGGTGGGTAGGTAGCGCAGCCGCCAGTGAGCCGCTTTGCGGATGAAGAACCAGCCGGTGAGCAGCCCGCGGTCCTCGGCGGTGGTGAGGACGGGCAGAGGCGGGTGACGGTGGTGTCTTCGGCGTGTTCGGGGTCGGGGAAGGTGATGGTGATCTGCTGCCAGTGCGCGGGGGCCATGGTCGTCTCGGGTCAGGCCAGTAGGAGGACGGTGTCCCAGTCGGTGGCGACGGTGCCGGTGCCTACGGTGTGCAGGGCGAGGGCCGCGCCGGCGGCACCGTCGAGTAGTTCCGGGTCGGCGACGGATCCGGCGGACAGTTGCCTGGTGATTTCGTCGGTGAGTCCGGGGAGTTCGTCGGCGAGGTGGTGGGTGCTGGCGTGGGCGGTCATGCGCCAGGCGGCCTGGAGCAGGCCGGCTTTGCCGTGGCACAGGCCGACGTCGGGCAGCAGTGCGCGCTGGGCCGGGTCGCGCAGCGCGTCGAGGATGGCGGCTTCGGCTGCGTGGTGGCGGGTTGTCTCGCCGAGGGCGAGGCCGGCGAGTTGCTGGGCACGGGCGGTCCCGGCGATGCCGTAGCACCACGATGGGCGAGGCCGCTGCGGTGTCTCGATGCGACGGCTGGTCGGGTCGGCGGTGAGGTAGCCGGGCCACCACCAGCCGTTGTCCGTCGGCTGACGCCACTGGTCGGTCCAGGCGCACAGCCGGGCGAGCGCCTCGGGCACGTCGGGTGTGGCGGCGTCGCGGAGGACAGCGAGCGAGAACAGGGCGATTATGGCGCTGATGCCGTGGGCGACGCCGAGGTTGCCGTGTCCGGCCGGGTAGTGGATGGGATCGGCTTCGCCGGTGAGGCCTGCGGCGAGCCACCACGGCGGCACTGCGGCATGCCTGTGGGGGCCAGCGCTGGTTAGGGGTTGGGTGAGCCGGGCCAGGTAGGTGAGCACGTCGCGGGTGAGCGGATCCCGGGGTGGCGGTGCAGGTGGTAGACCCCGATCCCGGTGAGGCCGTGGATCAGGTCGAACTCGCGCATCGTCAGGGGTTCGCCGCGGTCGATGCGGGTGTGGGCGGCGGCGAGGCGTTGCTCGGTGACGGCGGTGGTCTTGTCGTCGATCGCGGCGCGCACGTTTCGGTAGTGGCTGGTGCCGGCGGCGGCGAGGTGCAGCACGAGGCCGAGGGCGGGGGCGCCGTGGTAGAGGTTCGCGTTGGGGCCCGTGCTGACCGGTTCGGAGGCCGCGAGCGTGAGCCAGGTATGCGCGGTGGCCGGGTCGCCGTGCCGGTGCGGGCACGTTCGATGTGTAGCAGCGCGATCCCGAGGGCGCCGCCGGCCAGCGACTGCGGCCGTTTCCGTGCGGCCGGGGTCTATGACGGTGTGTGGGGGTCGGTTAGGGCGTCGGCGACCGCGGTGGCGGTGGCTAGGGCGGCCGGGTCGGTGCGGCAGGTCATTGGTGGCTCCGTGATCGGGTGCTCCAGCTCAACGCGGCCGCGCGGGCGAGGTGCAGGCAGACGCGTTCGCTGTCGGGGTGGGGGCCGGCCATGCGGGTGTGGTGCAGGTGCAGCAGGTCAGGCAACAGGACGGCGATGGTGGTGGTGCTGGCGGTGTGCAGCTTGTCGCGGTAGGCGGCCAGGGCGTCGCGGCGGTGCTGCCATGCCGTGAGGATCTGGGCGCCGTCGGGCAGCGCGGCCAGGCTGGTGTGGTCGTGCGGGTCGGCGAGCCGGACGGCCTGTTCGTACATTTCGCGGGCTGGCGCCGGCCGTGGGTTCGGGTGTGTTCGGTCAGCCACCGCAGTCCAGCGCGGGTGTCGCCGATCGCGGCGAGGGTGAGGTCGAGCAGGCTTGCGGCGGTCATCGCCCGTAGGTCGGGGCCACCGCGTGCTTCCGTAGTGGTGAGCTGGGTGAGCGCGGCGGCTGAGTCGGCGGCGAAGTACGCCTCGGCCGCGGCGAGTGCGGCGGGTCCACCGAATCGGGCGGTTTCGGGATAGTCGGTGTCGGCCTGCATGTGGGCGATCAGGCCGGCGTGGCGCAGCTCTCGCGCCCATCCGGCGATCCGGGGCGCATCGACGGGGCCGGTCAGGCGCAGCCGCAGGTGCGGGTCGGGGTCGCCGTAGCGCAGGAACCACCACCGCACGTCCGCGTCGAGGGTGGCGAGCAGGGTGGGGAGGTGTCGGGTGAGGACAGCGGCCTGCCGGTCCGGGTGGCCGTACAGCTTGAGGTAGAGCCGCCCGGGGTCGCCGGGTAGGTGGCCGTGTGCGCGGACGTCGACGACCGTGTCGGCCCAGCGCGGCGGTGGGATTGGTGTGGTGGTGGCCGCCAGGGGGATCACGATCTCGTGGGCGTGGCCGCCGATCCATCCGGCGCTGCCGCTGGCGGGCGCGGCGCGTAGCAGCGCGGTGTCGGTGCGGGTGAGGTGATCGCGTAGCAGCGCCTGGTGCGCGGGTTCGGTCAGGTCCAGGCTGATGCGCTGGTCGCCGGTGCCGAGGTACACCGTGTGGGGGCAGCGGACCGTCTCGCGCCAGGCCGCCAGGCCGTCGCGCCAGGTGGTCCAGTCGGCGTCGCGTCCAGGAAGGTGTTCTGCGGGGAGGTGCCAGCGGGCCGGGGCGAGGACCGTGCGGCCGTTGCGTACGGCCGGCAGGAACGGTAGGTCGGCGGCGGCGCCCCAGTCGAACACGGTGCAGGGCCGGGCCAGGGCGGTGGATGCCTCGGTGAGGAACCGCACGATCGGCTGCATGTGCCGGGTGGGCTCGACCGCGTTGAGCAGCATCGGCTGCACCACCCGCCGCCGTGACACCGACACCAGGTAGAGGCGCTGCGCGTCGGCGGTGACGGCGACGTCGCGGACGTCGATGTGGTGCGGCTGGTTGTCGTGGTACTCGCCGAGCGGCATCAGATACGGAAGGACCTGCGGGGCGCGGGCGACGTCCTCGGTGATCGTGTACGGGCAGGCGGCCGATACCTGGGTGACCAGCGCGCCGCGGGTCAGGGTGGGGATGGCTGTGTACTGGGCGGCGAAGCGGGCTCGGTTGGCCGGGTCGAGCAGGTCAAGGAATCGGCCGGTGGTGGTGCCGGCGTGTCTCGACACTCCGACGATCGATAGGGCGAAGTCGCCGCGTGTGACCGCTTCGGGACTGCGGGCATGTACGCGCACGGTCAGCTCGGTGCTGGGCTGCACCACGCCCACGGGGTCGGCGCCGGCGAGGTCGGCGATCGTGGCGTCGTCCAACTCGAGTTCATGTTGGCCGGTGAGCGCCGCGTGCTGCGCCAGGGTCAGCAGCCTCCGGTCGCGTCCGGTTAGCGCGGTCGGCGGGGCGGGCGACACGCCGCCGAACCCGGCCGGGTAGCCGAGCCCGACATCCGAATCCACGGCCTCGCTGACCGGGACGATGGCGTGCGGGCCGTAGCGTTCCAGGAACGGGTGTGCCACGCCTGCCAGCCCCCGGCGACGGGCGGTGCAAGACGGGCGAGCAGCCCGGCGACGCGGGCCGCCTCGTCGGCCACCGCGTGCGGCACGACCACCGTGGCGTCCAGCCGCAGATCCACCATCACCGGGTTGGTGTTCGCGGCCACGCCGGTCAGCGCCTCACCGAGTTCGCGGTGTGCGGCTGCGGTGTCGGCCGGGGCTGCGGTGTCGGCCGGGGCGGCGGTGTGGTGCCAGGCGGCGTAGCCGGTGCGGCGGTGCAGCCGCGTCAGAACCGCCCGCGTCTGGGCCAGGCCGGTGTGGTCGTCGCTGATGCCGTCGGCGTCCCGAAGCACGGCGTCGAGCTGGGCGATGAGGTGGGCCAGCGGGCCGGTGACGGTCATCGCTGGGCGCAGGTTCGTCAGCAGCAGGCGCTGCGTGATCAGCTTCGCGAGCAGCGACTCCACCAGGTCGGGACCGGCGGTGAAGTCGCAGGACAATTTGTGTGCCAGGTCGTCCACGCGGATCGGGTCGCCGGCCAGCGCCAACGCGGACCGGACCGGACCGCTCGCGCGAACGGTCACGTTCACGGGCGTACCGGCACGGGTGCGGCTGGACCGGTGCTCCAGCACCAGGTGCCCGTCACGTTCGATCAGCAGGTTGTTCGCCCGCACCATCAGGTGCGGGCGCACGTGCGGGTCGGCTTCGAGCCGGTCGATGACCGCGGTCAGCCAGGTAGCGCGGATCCGGGCGCCCGGCTGGTGGCCAGCCCCGATACGCGCCGCGCCGACCGCGCCGAGGCGAGCGGGCGCGATGGCGGCGAACAGCCCGTACGGTGTCGCCCGGCCGGTGGCGCGCAGCAGGTACCGCAGGACCGCCAGCACCGCCCGACGGACGTCGCGGTCGTTGACCGGGCTGCCGGCGCAGATCGTACATACCCGGTCGGCGAGCACCGGGCTGGCCTGCTCCAGTGCCGCCGCGAACGGCGGCAGCGTCATGGTGCGCGCGAGCCACGTGCGCCACGCCGCCGGATCATCACGGGTCAGGTCCGGCCAGTGTGCCGGCTGATCCGGCCGGCACACAGCAGCGCGGACCAGAAGCGCGTCCAGGTACCGGTACACGTCGTAGCTCCCTTTCCCAACGTGGAGGTGCCGGGCCGAGGTCGGTGCAGCAACACCGCCCGGCCCGGCACGCTTTCCGGCGGTTTACGGGCAGGTGGTGGAGCAGGCGGACTGGCACGTACTGCCACAGCCGTCGTTGGTCATGTAGATCAGGTTGTCGACGGAGTCACCGGCTTCGACGAAGGTGACGTCGAGGTCCCAGTCCTGCGGTGCGGTCCCTGCCGGGGCTGCGTCCGCGGTGACGGACACGGGGGGTGCAGGCGTGTCAGCGGCTCGGATCGGCACAGGAATCTCCTCCTCGGTTCGGGGGTTGAGGGGTCCTCCGCCCGCCCGCGCGGGCGGGGGTATCAGGGCCAGGTGACTGTGACAGTCCCGTGGCGCTTGGTGGTCGACCAGCCGGTCAGGTGCTTGGTGTCGGCACCGGCCGGCAGGTACTCGATGCGGGCGGCGTCGCGGCGGCGGTAGTCGCGGGCCCAGCGGCGTAGCAGCTCGATGTAGCGGGCCGCGACCGTCTCGGCGTCCGGGCCGTGCGCAATGACGCCCGTCTCGAACCCGCCCGTCTCGGGGCTCTCGCGTTTGGTGCGGTACGCGAAACTGCCGCCCTCGATGAGTGCCGGCACGCCGCGGCGCGCGGAGGCGGCGAAGACGCCCTGCTGCACCATGTTCTCGCTGACGTGCAGCATCGGCACCGGTTTCCGGCCGTGGGTGAGCAGGAACAGCTCCAGTTCGTCCGGCAGGTCGAACGGTGCCCCGGACCACCGCTCGATGCCCGAAGAATGCACCGCCTTGCGCAGCGCCGGCACGTCGAAGTCGGCCAGCTCGCAGGTGTCCAGGCGCAGCGTCACCTCACCGGTGATCGGCACCATCTGATCGGTGGCGGCGCCATTGCCCTGCATCGGCACGAACGCGCCGAGCCGGTACCTGTCACCGACCAGCCGATCGCCGTCACGGTCGAACGCGATCAGCCGGGTGATCCCGGCGAAGCGCAGCGGGACCACGATCCGGCCGTGCTCGGACAGCTGATTCCTCCACGCCGGTGGGCAGTCGTATGCCCCCACCGTCACCATGATCACGTCATACGGTCCGTGCTGCGGCACGCCGTGTTCGGCGTCGGCCTGCACCACCCGCACCTGCTCGTAGCCGGCGGCCCGCAGGTTCCTGGTGGCCCGGGTAACGATCTCCGGGTCGATGTCGACCGTGGTCACCGCCCCCCGATCACCGACCAACTCGGCGATCAACGCCGCGTTGTACCCCGAGCTGCCGATTTCCAGCACGGTCATCGCCGGCTCGATCTGCGCCTGCTCCAGCATCACCGCCTGGATGTGCGCCGCCGACACCACACTCGTCTCCCGGCCGGCGTCGTCGACCTTCGGTGCCAGAGTGGTGTTCGGGTCGTACACCCGCGCTAACGGCTCACCCCCGGCGAACAGGTGCCGCGGCACCGTCGCGAACGCCGCCGCCACCCGATCCGAAACAGCCGGATCGGTGCGCAGCGCATCCACCATGGCCGCCCGCAGCACGGCCGGATCCTGCACCGGGTCTTGTACCGAAGTCATCCACATACCTCGCTTTCCTCTACGGCAGGCGCCGGTCGACGTCCTGTCTGCCCATGTCAACCCCGCCGCCGCCGACGGGGGTAGGTCATACGATCGGGTGGATCGCCCCGCCCGGCACCGGGTCACCGCCCGCTCGCCGTGCCGCCGCCGGCAGGGCCGCGGCAACACACACTGGCAGCCACGGCCGCCGCCGCCGCCGTGCCGCCCAGCCAGCGACGACATGACCGCAACGGTGGGCGCAACGTGCGCCGGGACGGCGCGGTCCCAGCGGCGGAACACGCCGATGCACCAACCGCCGGGACTCCAGCTATCACCCGTTCGCTCGTTCCGACAGCCGAGGCTCACATACCCGAACACAGGCTGTGGGTGATCATGAATTCGACGCTCGGTGACGTGCGGCATGCCGAGAACCGTAGGCGCTGAGACGGTAGTGAATATGAATCCGCGGAATATCGCCGGCGGCGCGCCGGCTATCCGTCCAGATGGAAGCGGTTCGACATGCGCCGCAGCCGCTCGCGGGTTGTGGCGCGTTCGGCGTAGACCATCGACCGTAAGGTAGCCCGCGCGACCGGATGATGGCGCACCAGCTGCGGCGCGATCCGTTCCGCCGCCTCCAGCTCGGCCAACGCCTTGTCTCGGTTGCCGTGCCACAGCCAAGCCCGCGCCAGGTCCATGTGATGGGCGCTCTGCCGCGACTTCGGCAGGGCCGCGATCGTTCCGGCTGGAGTGCGGGCACTCAACGTCAGCGCCCGCGCTTGATCGTGCATCTCCACGGCGACCGACACCGCATGCACGGTGACGTTGCCGGCGGAGAACGTCAGCGAATGCCGATCGAGGACCGGCGGTCCCGTCTCGGCGTCGATGCGCTCACTCGCCGTACGGGCCATCGCGATGTGCTCGCCGGCCCGTGCCGCATCGCCGGCACGTGCCGCCGAGATCGCCGCGCGCAGATGCAGCGTGCCCCACGCCCGGACCGCCAGTGCATCACCGCGCTCGTAGGGACGGTCAAGCCCGGCCAGCGCCTTGCCAGTCAAGGTGAGGCAGTCGGACCAGTCCGCGCTCGCCCACATGTCCCACACCCGCATCCAATCCGCCACTGCGGGCAGAACCGGATCACCGGAGAATCGGGCCGCCCACGCGGCGCGTTCGCACGTCATCGCCACCAGTTCCGGATGCCCCAGCGCGTGAGCCGCGGTATGGCCGAACTTGCACAGCACCGCGTAGACCGCGAATGCTTCCTCGCGCTCGCGCTCGCGCCCGGTGGACACCTCCGCCAACGCACGGGCCTCGCGAAGCAGGTCCGGGAGCGCGTTCAGGATAGCCACGTTCGCCGCGGCGTCGCGTAGCCCGTGCAGCCGCGCAGCCGCGCCCCACAGCAGGCGCGAGGAACGCGGACTGCCGTCAAACACCGGGGTAAGGTCGTAGCGGCGCAGTTCCCGCACGATCGCGGCTGCGGCGACCTGCCACTGATTCTCCACCGGCGACACGGAGTACGGCCGCCCGATCAAGTCATTCGGATGAACGTGCAGCTCAGACGCAAGTTTGTTGATCAGACCAACCCGGTCGATCTCCAGGTGGCCGCGCTCCATCTTGGAAATCCAGCCCTGCGTGCGCTGTAGCGCAGCGGCAAGATCGGCCTGGGTCATACCAAGTCGCAGCCGTGCCCGCTTCACGCGCTGACCGAACTCCTCGGCGTCCTCCAACATCCGCGCACCCCTGACGGTCGTCCGATCGGGCTCGACACTCGTACGGTAGTAGTGCCCGGACCGGGGCGGACGCTGGACCGGCCTGGTACGGCGAAGGACGCCGAGCCCACGATGGGCCGACCCCCCGGCCGACCTCGGCTGATCTCGGCCGCCCGATCGCCTCGCCCCGACGGACACCGCACGGGCACCGAGATCGACGGGGATCACCCCAGCGAAGCCGCCCGACGGTGTCGCGCAAGTGCTCCACCTCAGCAGATACCGGACCGGCGACTCAGGGTGGCCGGCATGTAGGGCTGCGTGCATCGGCTGGTCGGGCTGGCCGTGTCCGACGCCTGACGGGGAGGTGATGCCGGCGGCATCATCGATCATGGGCCCGGATAGGTACGTCACGTGGTCTCCAAGCGTGTGCGAGGCGCCTGCGGAGCCGCCCGCCACAGGCAACATCGCGGGCGACCCCGCCCGGTGAGCCGGCACGCCATTGGGCACGGGGGAGCCCGGGGCGTGCGGCGTCGGGTCTGGGTAGGTGGTGATGCCGGCGACATCACCGAATCGGTGTGGCGGGTTACCGCATGGCGGTGAGGGCGAGGTCACCGCGGCCGGCGTCGACGGCGTCGGTGGTGTCGCGCAGGGCCGGGTCGGGGTGCTGGTCGACGATGCGGCGGAGGTGCCGCCGCAGGTCGTCGATGCCGCTGTAGAGGAACGGCGCTAGGTCCAGCGCGTAGACGAGTCCGCACAGCGCTGTGCACTGCTCGTCGGGTGGTTCGTGGCCGGGCCGGCCGGTGGCTGCCTCGCGGATGCGGGCTCGGGCGCGGATCGCCCAGGCGTGGTGTGCCGCGAGGTGGGTGCTGGTGGAGAGTATGCCCAGGCGGCGTCTGGTGGCGGGGCGGAGCACACCGGCGGCGATCATGTCGTCGCGGACCCACTCGTACAGGTGCAGGTGATCGTGTGCCAGTGCCCGCAGCCAGGTTTGGAGGTGGCTGTGTGGGCCGGCGCGGCGGCGGGTGCGGTTGACTGTGGCCAGGGCGGCGTCGCGGAGGCGGTCGCCTGTGGGCTGGCCGGTGGTGGGGGTGATCACTCCTGGGCGGTGCGCCCATACCCGGGTCTGCGGGTCTGGTGCCCAGCCGATCACGACGTGCCGGGTCAGCCACAGGTCCAGCAGGATCGCTCCGGCGAGTCCCATCGTGAGGGCCTGGCGGTGGATGTGGGGTTGGCCGGTGTCGTCGTTGTGGGCGAGCAGGAACACCTCGGCGCAGAGCGGCAGGCGTGCCATCCGGTCAGGGGTGTGCCGTGTTGTTGGCGCCCAGGCGTGCGGTGTCACGACGGCCCGGCCCGGGAGTGTCAAGTTAACGGCTGATCTTGGTTGTTGAGGTGGTCAGTTGTTGGCCGGGGTGAGCCGGCCTTCGAAGGCGATCTGGAAGGCGTTCAGTGGTGCTTTCCAGCGTATGGTCCAGCGTCGGCGGCCGGCTCCGGTCGGGTCGAGGCTCATCAAGGCCATGTAGACGCACTTGAGTGCGGCCTGCTCGTTCGGGAAGTGGCCACGAGCTCGCACGGCCCTGCGGATACGGGCGTTGACGGACTCGATCGCGTTCGTGGAGCAGATGACCTTGCGGATCTCCACGTCGAAGGCGAGGAACGGCACGAACTCCGCCCACGCGTTCTCCCACAGCTTCACGATCGCCGGATACTTACGGCCCCACGCCTCGGCGAACTCGAGGAACCGCTCGGTGGCGGCGTCCTCGGTCGCCGCGGTGTAGACCGGCCGCAGCGCTTTGGCGATCTTGTCCCAGTCCTGCCGGGCGGCGTAGCGGAACGAGTTGCGCAGCAGGTGCACCACACACGTCTGCACGATCGTGCGCGGCCACACCGTCTCCACCGTCTCCGGCAGTCCCTTGAGCCCGTCACAGACCAGCATCAGCACGTCGGCCACGCCGCGGTTCTTCAACTCGGTGAGCACGTGCAGCCAGTACTTGGCGCCCTCGCCGCCGTCACCGGCCCAGATACCGAGGATGTCGCGGTGGCCGTCGACGGTGACCGCCATCGCGAGGTAGATCGGCCGGTTCGCGACCTGACCGTCCCTGATCTTGACGTTGATGGCGTCGATGAACACGACCGGGTAGACCCGGTCCAGGGGCCGGTTCTGCCACTCGGCCATGCCGTCCATGACCTTGTCGGTGATCGTGGAGATGGTCTGCTTCGACACCTCAGCGCCGTAGACCTCAGCCAGGTGCGCGGCGATCTCGCCGTGGGTCAGGCCCTTGGCCGACAGCGACAGGACCATGTCGTCGACGCCGGTCAGACGCCGCTGCCGCTTACGCACGATCTGCGGCTCGAACGTCCCGGCGGCGTCGCGTGGGACCCGCACCTCGACCGGCCCGACGTCGGTGAGCACCGTCTTGGTCCGGCTGCCGTTACGGGTGTTCCCGCTACCCCGACCCGCCGGGTCGTGCTTGTCGTAGCCGACGTGGTCGGTGATCTCCCCATCCAACGCCGACTCGAGGACCCGCTTCGTCAGCTGCTGCAGCAGCCCACCCTCGCCGGTCAGCTTCAACCCGTCACCACGAGCCCGATCGACCAGCATCGCGATCAACTGCTCATCCGTGACCGCACCCACCGGCTCCACGGCCGGCTGTCCCACGGTGGTCTCGGTCGTCATCTGGCGTCTCTCCCTTGATCGGTCGATCAGCCGTTATTTGTACAGTCCCGTCCCCGGCAGCCCCGGCTCCGTCTTCTGGACGTACCGAATCCGCAGCCGCTGCCGAGCCGCGTCACCGATACCGAGCGCGTCCTCCTGCCGGCGGATCTCGGTCAGCTGCGCGGTCTTCTTGTCCTCGTCAGCCGTCCGGTAGTACCGCTGCTTCTCGTGCAGCAACTCGAAGACCTTCTGCCAATCCTCCGGCCGCCACAACACGCAGTGCGGCATCGTCGACGTCGTCGTCCACCACGCCTGCACAAGCGGATGCCACTTCCCGCGACCGGGAGGCTTCGGCATCAGCGGCGCCCCGTCGAACGGGACCTCCGGAACCTCCCGCCAGTCATCGGCGGCGTTCGGGGTCCTGCCGTGTTTACGCTGCTGCGGCGCAGGCCCAGGCATGATCATCACTCCCATTCCGGGACCTCGTATGGCACTGGCCGCTGCCCATTGCGGGTCACGACCACGGAGACGAACCGCACGCCCGTTGCGGGCCCAGAAGCGGTCCTAGAAAGCGGCGAACAACTCTTTCCGGGCAGTCCCAGCGCGGTCTGTCCGGTCCCGGGACTTGGGAGATAGATCGGTATCAGGGCCTGGGTGACTCCGCCGAGTGTTGGTGGAGATGAGCGTGACGGAACAGCGGTATCGGGCCGCCGTCCAGGACGTGCTTGCCGGGCCGACGGGCAGGGACGTCGCCGACTGGTTCGGAGTCTCGTCAGGCCGTTCATCGCTGGCGTTCCGAGTGACCGGCCAACACCGGCGGTGAGGCCAAGGTGCGGCTTCGTCCGCAGCCTGCGGGACCGACAGCCTGCGGGACCGACTTCGCGACCATGGCGCCTGCCGACGCTGTTGACCGCTCTGGCCGACCGCCGCCAGCAAAGTTTGCCGCGATGTTAACTGGCCGTCGTGGCATAGTTCACAATTGGCTGGAAATGCCGTAACGTTCTGTAGGGATGACGGCATGGGTGATATTGGTGGTGACGACTAAACCTCTCGGGGGCAACTGGGCGTAGGCTCGTAGTATTCTCATTCCTCTAGTTGTTGCCGACACCGACCACCCTGACTCATCACCTCGCGGCCGGCCGTGGCCTACCACGATGAGTAATTGTTACAAAAGTTGTAAGGTCTTGATCAGTGTCTTCCCGTGGTGAAGTATCCGTCCGGGATGAGCTTGATGCGACTTCTATTGATGTCGGATCTCAAACACACAAACACACCATGAAAGGTGGTCTTCTTGACCAATCGAAAGCCGCATTCGCGCCTCCGGGTAGCAGGTAGGTCGATAGCAGCATTGGTTGCAGGTGTTGTATTCGCTGTTAATGCAGCAGCACCCGCTCATGCTAAGGAATCTGACCACGCCGCTGCACTTGCGGCGGCCGAAGTCGCATTGAGGTCCTCGGCCGAAAAGACAGGGCTAAAGGTTAAGTGGGACCTGCTGTCCACGCTTACCACGGAGGAACTCAAGGCGATCCCGGACGCAGTGCCGACCAGCGTCAGCGTGGAGGTCACCTCCGAAAAAGCGGTAGAGAAGCCGGTTGACGTTGATCGGGTTTCGGCTGCCAGCGCCGCAACCTGCAAGACGAATGGGGCCACCATCTACTATTGGGGAGGCTTCACTGACGTCAAGCTGTGGCGCTTCACCGAGACTGTGTACTACTGCTACGACTACGGCAAGCGCACCGTTACCAGCATCGCGACCCCGGAAACCACTGGCTACGTCTACGGACCGGGTCAGGTTGAGGGCTGGAAGTATCGAGGCGTCCGGGGCGTTCCCAACAATATTGCCCACAGGGATTCTTTCGGCATCTCCTATTACACGAGCTACGTTCAAGCGTCGTTTGAGCTCTGCACGCTCCGGTTGAGCTGCATCGCAGAGAGTAATCCTTGGATTAGACTCTACAGCTACCGTGATGGATCGGTGCGTGCCGATAAGGGCGGGATCGTGTAGCTTGCAAGAAGCTAGCACTGGGCTTCGGTCCGAGGCCCAGTGCTAGACTGTTTAACATGGGCGATACGGCAGCTAAATCAAGTTCCACTGGCTCGCAGCGGACATTCTTCCGTGCTCATCTCCTCGTCAGCGCCGCAGCAGCCGGTATCCTCCTTTCCGTAGTTGCTTTCGGGGCACCCGGCGGCGCACTCGCCTCCCTAGCCTTTTTGCTGGTCGCGTATCGGCGTCGAGCACCGAAGTGGCTGAGGTGGAGCTTGATCATAGTCTTCGCCCTGCTGTCAGCCTTCAGTGCGTTGGTGTTCGCAGATCACCTTTCTGCTCGGACTCAGCTCGAATGGTTTTCGGTATCCCATTCCTAATCGAACGGCCGGACAGCGGGCCATCCGCTACACGGCCAACTCACACGTCCATGGGACTGACTTGTCACGCAGGTCCTGAGACCCAACAAGTTCCAGCACGGTCGATGCGGTCCGGACGCTGAACCCGCTGAACTCCACCGCCAGCGTCCTCACCGTGTCGGTGATGGTCCGGCCACCAGCGACCGCTGGAGGCCTTCGCGATCGGTGACAGCGCGGCCGGTGACCTCTACCGTCGGGAACCCCGGCACTTCTCCTGCGGCGGTCAACCAGACGACACGGCTCCCGCGTCACCGCCGTCCGGCGTGTGCTCACCACCCTGCTCGCCCAGGTCATCGGCCTGGTCGGCGTGCAGCTCCGCGATCGCCTGCGCGTACCCGTCACGCACGCCGTCCGCCGTCGCCTCCCGCACCAGCAGATACAACCGCTCCAGCGACTGCGTGGTCGGCGTCGCCTGGACGTGCAGCACCAGGTGGAACGCCTCACCGCCCTTGATCTGGAAGTCACCCTCGATCGACTCCCGCTCAGGCTGGGATGCCCGCCCAAACGACGCCGGCGGCCACGACCGGCCGCGTGTCCGCTCCTCCGACTGACTCACGACCGTCCCTGTCCCTCCCCGGGCAGGCCCCGGTAGGTTCGCCGCACACACCACCGCGCGTCTCTCACCGGAACGCCGGGTGAACCTCCTCCGGCCGGTACAGCCGCGGGCGCGCCGCGGCACCCTCGGCGCCGGTCTTGGCCATGTGGCAGTTCCGCTTGCTCCGCCCGGCCCGAACATCCCGCCAGGAATGGATCCAGTCCAGGTTCTGCTGCCGATCGTCCCGCCAGTCACCGTTCTTGTGGTCCAGGTCGGTGCCGCCCGGCAGTCCACACGCGTGGCAGATCTGCTGCGGGTTCAGCCGGAGCGCTTCCTCCCGCCGCTCATCCCAGTCGTCCGGCAGCCGCCCACCGCGCGGCGCCAGATTGGAACGGCCGAACGGCTGCCGGTCCGACCCGGCCCGGCCACCCTCCTCGAAGGGGCCCCGAACACGACTCACCACACCGCTCACCCCCGATCGGGCACGAAAAAAGCGGCCCCTGCCCATCCTGGGTAGAAACCGCCAACGTGGAAATAATGAGCGGCCTAAGGGCTGCTGTCAATCAGCTTCGCCGCGAAGTTGCTCGCGTCACGTTTCGCCCCGAACCGGTGGGCCACCACCGACGATGCCCCCGAAACTCACCGACCGGATGAAGCTCCATCACGCGATCCGCACGCCGACCGCTACCCACACCGTCTCAGACATCGATGCGGCTATTACATTGCTGGGCATGGTCCGACCCCGCCACCTCGCCGCCGTCGCCCTCATCGCCGCGCTCGCCGCCTGTAGCGGCAACACACAGGCCACCGCGGACCAATCCCCCACCACCTCGCCGCCAACAGCGCCGTCTCCCACGGCGAGTGCACCGCCCCCGTCCCATCCCTGCCACCGCCCCCGGTGGACGGTGGCAGCTACGACAGCCCACTCCGGCTCGTCAACGCGCTCGTCACACGCGGCATCGCCTGCCTGGACTACGCGGCGGTCACCGATCCGATCGGCGCGGTCGCTTCAGGTAGCTGCCATGTCGCCGACAAGGAGTACATGATCGGCATCTACGAGTCCGCAGCCCAGGCCCGCCAACACCCCAAAGACCTGGCCATACTTCTTGACGGCGTCGCCGAGATGAATCTCGTCCTCGGGAAAAACTGGACGATAACCTGCCCGGACAAGCCCACCTGCCAGGCAGTAGCCGAATCCCTCGGTGGAGAAATCTTCCACCAGGACGCCTGACCCGGTCGGCCACGCCAAGACGCGCGCCGGCCCCGGCTGGTCTGGAACGTCCCGGGGCCATCTGACGCCTGCGTTCCGCAGCTCGGCGTCGATATAGTCCGCAAATCTGGGCTGTGAGCTGGGCAAACGCCGGTGGGCCCGGTGACATGGCGTGTCACTAGGCGGCGGTGTTGTCGCTGGTCAGGCGGTTGTGGGTGTCGCGTCGAAGATCCGGGGTGGCTCGGCGATCTTCAGCTTGGTGAGCAGGGTCTTCTGGGGCTGGGACAGCTTGGTGCGCTGGGCGAACGTGCCGGCGGGGCCGGTGAACACGCCCAGGTGCAGACGGTCGATGTCGGTGCGGATCGCGGTCCAGGTGCGGCCGGTCTCGGTCTCGGCGACGCGGATCAGCAGCAGGGCCAGCCAGCAGAGCAGGATGTGGGCGCGGATGCGGTCCTCGCGGCGGTGGAACACCGGGCGCAGGTCGAGGGTGGTCTTCATGTCGCGCCAGCCGCGTTCGACTTCGAGGAGCTGTTTGTAGCCCAGGGCGATGTCCTCGGCCGACAGTGTCGGGTCGGAGCAGCGCAGCAGGTACTTGCCGTCCAGGCGCTGCTCGGCTTTGACCTTGGCCTGGTCGAGGCGGAGCAGGCCTTTCGGGGTGACGCGCAGGAACCGGTTCAGGCCCGGCTTGGTGGAGATCACGCCGCGTAGTTCGGCGCGTTTGGTGGCCGGCAGCCGGTCGGTGTCGTCGATCAGGTCGGTGAGCTGGGCCAGTAGCCGGGTCCGGACGGCGGCGTCGCGGTCGGCGGCTTCCGGGTTGTAGCAGATGACGAACCGGTCGTCGGTGTCGATGTTGACTTCCTTGACCTGCAGGTTGTCCGCGACGGTGGCGTAGCGGCCCTGCCTGGACAGCGCGGCGTCGGCTTCGGTGGTGCCGGCGCGTAGCTTCTCGCCGAGGATGTAGTGCCCGCCGCCCTGTTGCAGGAAGCGGCGGTTCTCGGCGGAGGCGAAGCCGCGGTCGGCGACCCAGACGATGCGGGCCAGGCTCCACTCGCGCATGTCGGTCTTGACCTGCCGGATCAGGGCCGAGTCGCTGGTGTTGCCGGGCCAGCACCACACGCGGACGGGGATGCCGGTACGGGTGACGGCCATCCCGACCACGACCTGGGGAAGGTCGTCGCGGGAGTCCTTGCTCTTGCCATGGGTGCGGAACCCGGCCTGCTTCACTGCCGCGGGGTCGTCGGCGTCGACCGGTTTGCCCAAGGCGTCGCGCCACAGCGGTTCGTCGGCCTCGTCGAGTTCGAAGT
Source organism: Micromonospora sp. WMMA1363 (assembly GCF_030345795.1). Taxonomy (NCBI): domain Bacteria; kingdom Bacillati; phylum Actinomycetota; class Actinomycetes; order Micromonosporales; family Micromonosporaceae; genus Micromonospora; species Micromonospora sp. WMMA1363. The sequence continues at coordinate 123,427 of NZ_JAUALB010000004.1, read as the reverse complement.
AGGTGCTGGTGGTGTCGAAGAACAGCAGGTCGACCTCAAGGTTGAGCAGGTCGGCGATCTGGTCGTAGACGCCGCGGGTCAACGCGGGCTCGACCTCGATGAGCTGGTCCATCGCCCGATAGCAGGCGTCGTCGGTGACGTGGGGCAGGCCGGGCAGGTGCACGTCCTGGCAGACCCAGTCGGCGGCGGCCAGCTTGCTCGACGGGGCCAGTGCCCGGTTGGCGACCAGCGCGAACAGCACCCGTTCGACGTCGATCTCCCGCCGGGACGAGCCGACCAGCGGCCGCAGGACGGTGTCGATGCGCAGCCGGCGCCACAGCCCATCGAGCAGCCACGCCCCGCCCAGCGGACGGGACTCGACGAACGACAACCCGGCCGGTGAGGCCGCGGCGAGGGCGTCGGCGGGGGCAAGCAGTCGCGACAACGCCTCGACGAGGCGGCGGATCCCGGCGACGTCGAGCTGGTCCTCACGGCCGAACGAGTACAGCACCCGGGTCTTGGACGCCTTCGCGGCCGGGTCCCACTCATTGTGGGCCAGTTGCAGGTAGCGGATCGTCTGCCCGTCGCGGGTCTTACGCGTCGACGCTTTCACGTACACGAGGCACGACCGTACACCGACTATGCGTCAACGCATAGATCAGCAGCTCAGACAAGTTATCCACAGGCAGGCGTGTCACTAGGCGTTTTCGCCGTTCCCACCAGGTCGAAACGTCCTGACCTGCACCTTCACACCGCGACGCCGACTATATCCCGGGTTCCACAGATCAGGTGGCTGGCTAGTCCGCGAAATCGCGGGTTGAGCTGGGGAAACGTGGGTTGGCCCGGTGGCGGGGCGTGTCACTAGGCCGGGGTGTTCGTGCTGGTCAGGAGGTTGCGGGGGTGGCCTCGAAGACACGGCGGGGCTCGGGCAGGCCGAGGGCGGTGAGGATCTTCTTCTGGCCGGTGGTGAGTTCGGTTCGCTGGCGGAAGGAGCCGGCGGGGCCGGTGAAGGTGCCCAGGTGAAGGCGTTGGAGTTCGTCACGGACGGCGGGCCAGGTCTGTCCGGTGCGGGTCTCGGTGATGCGGATGAGCAGCAGGGCGAGCCAGCAGAGCAGGACGTGGGCGCGGATGCGGTCCTCGGCTCGGTGGTAGACCGGCCGCAGGTCGATGATCGATTTGGGTGCGGCTCTGGTGAGGTGCGGCGACACGCTGTGTGGCCTGGGGATGTGTTACTGGTTGTGATGGTGAAAGGGATCCTCCCGCTATGTTCGTCGGTTGCGAGACACGAACATCAGCAAAGAGGGAGCCCGGTGCAAGAGTACGCATCCGAGACGGCGGACGATGCTTTCGCCGGCTCATCCGTGCGGTTCGGCGCGATGGTGGACTTCCTGTCCGGTGAGCATGCGGCGGGGATGACTCACGCCGAACTGGAGGAGCGGCTGCATACCGATGGCATGCGGTTGCTGTGTCAGTTGTTGCAGGACAGTCTGGATCTTCGTGCCAGTCGGGAGGAACGGCTCGACGAGGTGACCGACGCCGATAGCCATCTGCGGGGGTGGGCCGAGCGGGGGCGGCAGCGGACGCTGGCCACCCGGTTCGGTGAGGTGGTGGTGACGCGTATCGCCTACCGGGCGCGGGCGCGGGCCGATCTGAACCCGGCGGACGCGGTGTTGAACCTGCCCGTGGAGAAGCACTCGCATGGACTGCGCCGGTTGGCCGCGGCCGAGGCGGCCCGCGGCTCGTTCACCGACGCGGCGGCCGCGATTGAGCGGGCCACCACGGTGCGTATCGGGAAACGGCAGGTCGAGGCGTTGGCCGCCGCAGCGGCGATAGATGTGGATGCCTTCTACACCGCCCACGCCCCGGACTGGTCGGCCGATGATGATGTGCTGGCGTTGTCCTTCGACGCCAAAGGGGTGGTGATGCGCCCCGACGGGCTCCGCGCGGGCGGGCTTGTAGAGAGATCTGTGTAACGGATTGAGGTGAATATCCGTTATGGCCGGTAGGAGCCGGTCGGCGCAGATAGGACAAGTGTGATGACTATGTCGATGATCAACCCGCAGGACCAGGACCTGGTGGACACCGACGAGCTGCGTGGGTTGCGGGAACGGCTCTCCGCTGACGGGCCGAGGCTGCCCCTGGCCGAGCCGGTACTCGACGAGGAAGCCGCGAAGCGGGCCGCCCGGAAGGCGGTCGCGGACCTGGTCGACGATCAGGCGATGGACGCGGTGTTGGCGCAGATCAAGGGCGACGGGCTGCGGTTGACCGGGCCGGGTGGGTTCCTGTCCGAACTGGTCAAGGCCGTGTTGGAGCGTGGGTTGCGGGCGGAGTTGACCGAGCATCTCGGCTACGGCAAGCATGATCCGTCCGGTAAGGGGTCGGGGAACTCGCGGAACGGGCACACGCCGAAGACGGTGCAGACCGAGGTCGGACCTGTCGAGGTGAAGGTGCCGCGGGATCGGGCGGGCACGTTCACCCCGGTGCTGCTGCCGAAGAACGCCCGCCGTCTCGGGGGCCTGTCGGATGTGGTCATCTCGTTGTACGCGGGTGGGATGACGGTACGCGACATCTCCCACCATCTGCATCGGGTGTACGGCACCGAGGTCGGCCCGGACACCATCTCCACCATCACCGACGAGGTCCTCGACGAGGTGAAGGCGTGGCAGACCCGGCCCCTCGATGAGGTGTATCCGATCGCCTACGTCGACGCGCTGATGGTGAAGGTCCGTGACGGCGGCACGGTGCGCAACAAGGCCTGCTACCTGGTCGTCGGTGTCGGCGTCGACGGGGTCAAGCACGTCCTCGGGATCTGGGTCCAGCAGACCGAGGGCGCGAAGTTCTGGATGCAGGTCTGCACCGAACTGCGTAACCGGGGCGTACGAGATGTCCTCATCGCCTGCTGCGACGGGCTCACCGGCCTACCCGAGGCGATCGAGGCCGTCTGGCCGCACACCACCGTGCAAACCTGCGTGGTGCACCTGATCAGAGCGGCGATGCGGTTCGTGTCCCACAAGGACCGGCGGGCGATGGTCACCGCCCTCAAGGACATCTACACCGCGCCCACGGTCGAGGCCGCCGAGACCGCCCTGCTCGCCTTCGCCGACAGCCCTCTCGGCAAGCGGTACCCCGCCGCGGTCGCCGTCCGGGAACGCGCCTGGGACCGCTTCTGCCCGTTCCTGGCCTTCCCACCCGAGGTGAGGCGGATCATCTACACCACCAACGCGATCGAGTCGTTCAACTACCAGATCCGCAAAGTGATCAAGAACCGTGGACACTTCCCCACCGACGACGCCGTGGTCAAACTGATCTGGCTGGCCATCGCCGATATCGAGGACAAACGCGCCCGCCAACGCGCCGCCGAGGCCGGCAAGCCCCGCACCCAGGCCCGACAGGCACCGCCCCGTCTCGTCGAGGGCGCCGGCGTCCACGGCTGGAAGCAGGCCCTCAACTCCCTCGACATCTTCTTCCCAGGCCGTATCCCCATCGATGTCCGATAGTTAGACAGAGTAGGGCGTTACACAGACAATCGGACAGGCTCGCGCGGGCACCGCCAAGGCCGCGGTCAGCCAGAAACTGGCCGGCCGCCGGTCCAAGGGCGAGAAACGCAACCGCAAGCGGATGTGCGAGGTCGCCGCGGTCTTCGACGTGACCGGCAAGCCGCGCACCATCGCCGACATCCTGCCCGAGGACCCCGAAGCGGCCCAAACTGCTACCCCGGCGCCGGTCACCTCCGGCAAGTGGCTGCACGCCAGCGTGACCGACGACGCCGCGGCGGTGATCGCCGCCGGGTTCGCCGAGGCCGACCGCCGCGACCCCGACCACGCTCGGACCTGGATCGCCCTGGTCGACGGCAACACCCACCAGATCGACCGGATCCACGCCGAGGCCAAAACCCGCAAGATCACCTTGCCGGTTGTTGTGGACTTCATCCACGTCATCGAGTACCTCTGGAAGGCCACCTGGTGTTTCCACCCGGAGGGCGACCCGAACGCCGAACGGTGGGTCCGCGCCCAGGCCCGGCAGGTGTTGGCCGGACGGGCCGGCATAGTCGCCGCAGCCATCCGACGCAAGGCCACCTACCACGGCCTGGACGACTCTGCTGCCCAATTCGGTTCAGGCGGCGAGGGCGTGATCGAGGCGTTGGAGGTTGCTGGTCCGGGCTGTTGGTAGGGGGTGGTCGGTCCACCAGGTGTGGAGTCGGACGAGGTTGAGGGCGATCGCGGAGAACACGTGTTGGAGGCGGGTTTTCGCGAGGCCGCGGTAGCGGGTGTGGCGGATGCCGGTGATGTCGAGGGCCTGGTTGATGGTGCCTTCGACGCCGGCGCGCAGCTTGTACTTGTCGTGCCAGCTGTCGCTGGTCTGTCGGGTGCGGGCAGCGGTGAGGGCGTGGTGGAGGTCGCGGGGGTAGAAGGTGAGTTGCCGGCCGCCGCGTTTCGCGGTGGTGCACTGGGCGCGGGCGGGGCACGGGCCGCAGGTGGTGGTGGGGAACTTGACCACGATGACCTCGGTGCCGCGTTGGACCGTGGGGCTCCAGGAGGTGTTGGTGTGTCCTTGGGGGCAGGTGACCTGCCGGGTGTCGAAGTCGATGGTGAAGCAGGTCTTGTCGTAGCCGGTGCGGGCACGGGCCTGGGCGGACTGGTCGAGCAGGGCCGGGGTGACCATGGTGACGCCGAAAGTCTGCGCGGTGGCGATGGTGTCGGCTGAGGGGTAGCCGGAGTCGAGGTAGTGCTCGGCGGGCAGCAGCCGGCGGTCGTGCAGGTGCTGGTGGATGCCGGTGGTGGCTTTCACGTCGGGGACGGTGGCCGCCGTGGTGGCCACGTTGACGATCAGGTTCGGTGTCGGCCGGGGACCGGTCTGGCCGTCGTGGTCGCTGGTGGTGCCGTGCTCGGTGTCGGGGTCGCAGGTCTCGGTCAGGTGGACCTTGTAGCCGTTCCAGAACAGGTCGTCGCCTTTTGCGGCCCACCGGGTGTCGGTGTCGTACGGGGAGGTGATCCGGGATCTGGCGGGCGGGAGACCGTCCGTGTCCGCCTCCCGCCGCCGGATCACCTCCCGCCCCCTGCTGTCGGTGGTGATCAGATAGTTCTGCACCAGCACGGTGCGCAGCGTCCGCACCGCGGGCAGTTCGGCCAGCCAGACCGGGGCGGCAGGGGCGAACACCGCGCGCAGCAGGGCGACGGCGTCGGTGCCGTAGACCTGGGCGAGGCGGTCCCGCTTGGCCTGCGAGGCGGGTAGCCGCCAGGAATCGATGCGTGGCCCGCTACCGGTGCGCCCACTCGCCGACGTCGATAGCGGTGGCCAGCCAGTCCGGTGCGGCCACCGACAACGTTTCCAGGCAGGCCCGTACCGACTCGCCGGCCACCTCCAGACGGTTGAGGTCTCGCACCGCGCTGATCACGTGAGTGGAATCGGTGCGCTGCTTACCACCAGCCGCGATCAGGCCCTTGCCGGTCGACACGGTCAGCATCGCGGTGAAGACCTGTTCTTCCAGGCCGTGCTCGACCAGCCGGGTACGGAACTTGGACAGCACGCTGGCGTCGAAGCCGGGATCGGTCAGCTCCAGGCCGAGCGCGTACTTCCAGTCGATCGCCCGGGCGACCATCCGCGCGGCCTGCCGATCGGTCAGGTTCTCCGCGAACTGCAACGCGGTCACCAGCGCTAAGGCGCCCGGCGATTCGGCCGGAGCGCCCCGGACACCGAACGCGGCAGCGAACTGTTCGTCGGTGAACACCTCACCCAGGTGGTCACGCGCTGATATCGCCACGCTGCCGTTCGGGAACGCCGCGCGGGCCACCAGCACCGTCTGATCAGGAATCTGGACCCGCGACCGCGGCTGCATCGACACCCGTACACCCCATCCCGCAGCCACCGACGGAAGGAACACGACCGCGAACAGGGATCATGACCCCGTAACCGGCCAGTACGAACGATCCCGACGGCGTGTCACGAATTCGGCAGCAGAGTCCTGGACCCCAGCAAACGCAAACCCGCCGATGTCGCCGCCGCCTACCTGCTGGCCAAAAAACCGTACCTGGACTACCCGACCGCGCTGGCCAACGGGTGGCCGATCGCCACCGGGGTGATCGAAGGCGCCTGCCGCCACCTGGTCAAAGATCGTATGGACGTCACCGGCGCCCGCTGGGGCCTCGACGGCGCCGAAGCAATCCTCAAACTCCGCACCCTGATCAGCAACGGCGACTTCGACCAGTACTGGACCTGGCACCTGGCCCAGGAACAACAACGCATCCACAACAGCCGCTACCTCGGCGGTGCCATCCCACAATAGACGATCACCTCAGAGGAGCCGCACCCTAACCAAACCGCTGCAACTCATCGCCTGGATACGACACCCTCGTCTCCTCATCCATCCTGGAGTATTCGGCGCACGAGCCGGTCGTGGCGGCCGGGCGGCACCTCCGAGCACACCCGCCCGACCACCACACCCCCCCAAGGCCGCTCCGGCAGGCATGACGAGGCGACACACAGGGGTCTGGGGCAGCGCCAAAGCCACTGCACCGCCCCGGGTCACCCGCCGCCGCTGCCCTCATAGCGACCGACGGCGGGGATGTCCTCATTGAACTTTGAGACATCCTAAAAAGCAACACCTTCAACTAAGGATGTCTCTATCGAAACTGCGTTCAGGCAAAGTTGACTCCCGAGCGACAAGCCCAACGGCGACACCCCTCCTGGGTGCGCGTATCATTTGAGTGAGACATCCCTGTGAGGAGGCGACCGTGGCCGATCTAGTCGGACTGGACCCCGTTCGACGTAGTTTCGCCCGTTTGTTCTTTACTCTGCGCACTCGCGCGCAGGTGACGCAGGATCGAGCCGCGAAGGAACTGGAACTTGGCCGCGCCACGATCCTTCGGCTGGAGACAGCCGAGGACGGCGTGAAATTGCCTGTTCGACTGGTCGACGCGATGGCTGATTTGTTCGGCGCCGACGACAAGGAACGCCAACTCCTCCTCGCGCTCGCCGCCGAGACACGTAACGGTCGACAACAGTCCTGGTGGCAGAACTACACCAGCTCCGAGGTACCAGCCTGGTTCAGTCTCTATCTGTCGCTGGAGGAGTTCGCGAAGCGCATCCGTGTGCATTTCGGGGATCTGCTTCCCGGCCTGGTCCAGGAGCCGGCGTACGCTCGTGCCGTCATCAGCGTCCCGCCGGGCAGGGAACCGCGCGAGGAAGTGGAACGCCGCGTCGAGTCTCGGCTACACCGTCAGCGACTACTGGAACGCAGCTCAGTCGTTTTCGAGGCCATCGGCTCTGAAGGAGCGCTACACCGAATGGTCGGGGGAGCCGACACCATGAGGCGGCAACTGGAACGAATCCTGCGTCTGACCGAACGCGACAACGCCAGCGTGCGGATCATTCCCTTCGGGACCGGCGTGCACGCCGGCATGGCCGCCTCCGATTTCACACTGCTCGACTTCCCTGAAACAGCAACAGCCGCCAACGGAAACGGTTCGGCAATGAATGACTCCATCGCCGAACCCGCGCTCGCCTACGTCGAAACCTTCACCGGCGCCATGTACACCCAAACCGTCAGCGACGTAGAGGCCTATGACGCCGTGTGGAAGGACCTGAAGGAACGGGCGCTCACGGCGGACGACTCCAGAGCGCTGATCGAGGAACGCTTGAAGGAGATGATGCGATCGAAAGCACAGGAAAGGTCCCGCTAAACGAGCTGGGCCGGCGTTGCCCAGGATTTTTCCCCGTGGGTGCGCTCGCATTGCTCCCTCGGATAACGGTTTCGTACTCTCATTCGACGATGTAAGGACACAACGATGGTAAAGCTGGTCAGGCCCGGAGAACTGGTCGGAGCCCGATGGTTCAAAAGCAGCAGAAGCAACAACGGTCAGGGATGCGTTGAGGTCGCCCTCAACCTCGCCGGCGCCGTGTATATGAGGGACACAAAGGACAACGGCGAGGGTCCGATCCTGCACTTCACAGACGCCGGATGGGATGCGTTCGTAGGCGCTGTCAAGAAGAACAACTTCGGCAAGTGACCCTGGTGGCATCGAACGATGCCACCCAGGACCACACTGCCCCGTTCGTGCGGTGATGCCGGCAGCATCACCGATGCTGGCGGCCCGCCTTGTTCCTGCGACCCGACGCTGCGGTCGGACGCCGACCCTGGATCAGGACATCGATAACCAGCACAGTATCGCAGACGGTAGCCGGCATCAGCGGTGTCGGCTACCGACGTCTCCGCGTTGCTCAACACGAGTCCGTCCGTGACGCTGGCAGTGGTGACCGGCGTGCGCCGCGTCTACCTGCCGCTCCGGCATCCTCACCCGGCCGCTCGTTGAGGGCCATGGGAGTGTCTGCCCGTGATGCCGGCGGCATCATCAGCGGGGGTGACCATCCCGCCGGGTCGCCCGCGACCGACGTTGCTCTTGCTGGCGTTCGGCGGCTCTTGGCTGAACGCGCTGCCTGTGGCTCTGTGGTGTATCGGTCATGGTCGGCGATGGCAATATGGGTCGTCGTGCCGTCGCCGATCGCAGTGACTAGCATCGTGTGCGCGTCGTCGTAGTCCAGCGGCGTCACTTCGACCTTCATCGCCCACGCGGCTAGTTCGAACGTCGGCGGTGGTGTCCACGCCCACAGCACTCGTGCCGAGGTCAGTTCGGCTGGCTTGCGGCGACGCCATGCTTGGAAGGTGTCAGTGCGCCAGATCAGTAGCGGCACGTCGCGGTCCGCGCCGTCGCGCTGCGCGCCGTCGCCGATGATCGCGAGGACGGCGCCGATGGTGGCGTCGAGGGTGTCGCGGACGGGTACGCCGTGGGCCTCGGCGCCGCGGCGCAGGTAGTGGACGCTGACCGCATCGGGCGGCAGGCCGAGCACGACACGGCCGGAGGTTTCCGTCCGCCCGTACTCGATGTTGGTGTTCAGCCCCGGCAGGTCGGGCATCCGGCGTGGTACCCAGAACATGATGACGTCGGCGACGGCCATCCAGCGTTCCTCCCAGTCCTGGGAGATGTAGCCGGCCTGCGGCCGGTGGCGGTCGCGGGCCTCGGGGACGAACACGACGAGGGTTCCCGGCCCGGTCCAGCCGTCGACGATCAGGTGTAGCGCTTCGGGTCGCCACGACGGCGCGTCGGGATCGCGGGGCATCGGCCCGGCGACGAACATTGACGCCTGCCAGGCGCCGGGCGGTTGCTCGCCGGCGTACACGACGACCGTCTTTCCCATGGGGGTTCTCCTTGCTGCTGGGTGGCTGGTCATCAGAGCTGGATGCCGACACGTTCGCACAGGCCGCGCAGCTCGGCCCAGCCCGAGCCACGCCGGGCCCGGTCCAGGGCGCCGCGCAGGGTTTCGGCCACGATCGGGGAGCTGCGCACGCGCTGCGGCGCGAGGCGTTCGCCGACCAGGAGCATCCGCACTGCCTCGGTGTCCTTGCCGGTATTCGACAGGGCGCGGGCGAGGTCGATGTAGAACGCGACCTGCCGGGACACGGCCGGGACGAGGTGCGGGGTCACGCCGCGGGCGATGTGCACGGCGTGGCCGGGATCGTTGCCGTCGGCTTCCATGCTGATGCGCCAGAAGTCGATGTTGGTGGGGCCGAAGTTGAGGCCGAGCGCGTCGGATTGGCCGGTGCGCGCGGCGATGTCGGCGGCCTCGGTGACCGCGGCGGCGGCGCCGTCGATGTCGCCTTGGGCGTACTTGGCGAACCCGGACAGGGTGACCAGCTGTCCGAGCAGTTCGAGGCCGCCGGGCTTGGCCAGGTGCCCTTGCAGCGCGGTGGCGCCCTGCTCGGCGATGATCTGCGCGCGGGTGTAGAGGCCGATGCCGCTGGCGGCGTGGGCCTGCGACCAGGCGGCCATGCCCAGCATGATCGGGTCGTCAAGGGCGGTCGCGGCTTGCCGGGCGCGGTCGGCCACGAGTACGGCGGAGGCGGGTTCGCCGAGGTATCGGATGACGAACGAGGCCGCGTCGGCGGTGATCACCAGGGCCTTGAGCGCTTCGGCGCGTTGGCTGCCGGCGGCTGCGGCGTGCAGACCCGCCAGGAGTTCGGGTAGGAGGCGGGCGGCACCGAGGTAGTCGCAGCCGAACCGCAGCGCGGCCACGGTGTCGAGCTGTTGCAGCAGCGGCGGGAGCGGTCCGGCCGCGACGGTGGCCGGGTAGTCGAGGTCGGCTTCGATGATCGCCTTGGTGATGCCGTGGATCGCCTCGCGGGACTGGCCCTTGTCACCGGGCAGTACCCCGGTCGTGGTCAGGTCGGACAGCGGCACCCGCAGCGCGGTGGCGATCTCGGCGAGGACGAACCGGTTGTCGGCCGACCGCAGGCCGTTCTCGATGCGCGACCACGTGGTGTGGCTTATCCGGGCGACGCTGGCGGCGTAGCGGATCGACCAGCCGCGCTGCTGGCGCAGCAGTTTGATGCGATCGCCGATCGGTTCGTCGGAGATCAGGCGCGGTGGCCGCATCACTTTCCTTCCCTTGTGGACGATCGACTTGTCTGGTCATCGCCTGCCACCAGGGTAGACGTTGCGGTGCCACTTGGCACCAGTCATGTCCGTCGATGGGACTACGGTCGGCCCACGGGACGTGGTGGTCCGTGACACGAGCCTCCGGGCCGCTGCACCCGGACCCTGCCGGAGTCGGAGGTGGACTATGGGCCAGCACCGCGTCACGTGGTCGTACGAGCGGGGGCGTGAGGTGTGCTCCTGCGGCGGTGACCTGCCGTGCCCGGCCGCTGCCCTGGCCGCCCCGACCCAGCAGCTGCATTCGCTGATCGGCGACCGCGCCGGCGTCGCGCCGCTGCTGTCGTCTGCCTGGCGACGCCTGCTCGCCATGCGGTCCTGAGCCGGGGGCACGCCCGGGTACGGCGCCGACCGCACCCCGGACCGGGCCCGGCGTGCCCCCGCCTCAACGGACCTGCACCGGGGCCCAGAAGCAGGGGTGTCCCGTCCCTGCTGGCGATAGCGAAGGAGCGATCATGGAAACCACACTCGATCCCGCGGCCGTTGGCGCCCGCGCCGCCGAGATCCTGAGCCAGATGCAGGCTCACAAGCTCTGGGAGCGGTTCACGACCAGCAGCATGAAGTACAGCCCGTGTTGGGCGACCTACACCGGCATGCCCTCCATCAGCCGGTTCAACCTGGACTCGGATGGGCAGCCGCTGTTGGTCGAGGCGATGCGGGCGCTCGCGCTCAAGGCTGCCGTGTTCGAACTGTCGGGCGGCGACGAGAAGGTCGCCGAGCTGCTGCTGTCGTTGCCCGTCGACGACATGGTTCACGCCGTCCTGGCCCAGCACACCGTCATGTCGTGGATCGAGCGTGACCTCGGGGTGCTGTTCCCGCACGACACCGACTTGGAGGACTTCACCTACACCCGCGGGTGCGTCACCGACGTGTACTACGCCGCGGCCGGCTGGGGCGAGCAGCCGGTGCGCTACTGGCTCGACTCCCGCGAGGTCAACCGGCGCATCGCCCACCTCAACGAGCTGTACGGCACCGTCGGCATCACGGCGGGCGGCCGGTCGCATGACATCGACTTCGACGCCATGTTCGGCGACGACGCCGAGCGGGTGGCCGTCTAAACCCTGGCCATCTCGACCGACAGCACCCGGCGCAGGATCTTCACGACCTCGCCGGGTGCGAACCTCTCCCCGGCGATCCGTTCCAGCCGAGCCACCACGGTGAAGATCCGGTCCGGGCCGGTGGTCCGCAGATGCGCCACCATCCACGCGCTCAGATCATCCAGCGAGTCGGGCAGCACGAGCGCTTCCTGCGGTGGCTCAAGGACTTGGAGATGCGCCAGGTCCGGCAACGGCTCACGAGCCGATGCGTACGCCCCGGGCGGCATCCCCACCCGGTACGGGTGCACGCACACCGGGGTCCCCGAAGGGGTCGCCCGCCAGCCGAGCCGCTGGTTGAACGCCAGTTCACGGGCGGGCCGGGCGACGACGTCGAACCGGCCGGGCGCGAGCAGCTGCGCGGGGCAGATCCCGCACGTCTCTTCGCACCAGCGCTCCAGCGGACCTTCCACCCTCACATCGTAGGGGCTGAACAGGAGGTATTGGCGATGACGATTTTCGCGCCGCCCCGGGCGCCGGTCGTCGAGGACGCCCTGGCGGTGGCTAAGCAATGGTGCGCGGGGCGCACGATCGACGACCGGCCCGCGCTCACCCACGCCGCCCGCGTCGCCGTCACCGTCGGCGAACACCAGCCTGACGTGGACGCCGACGTCGTGGCCGCCGCGCTGCTGCACGACGCGCCCGAGTTCGCGCCCGCCACCCTGGACCTCGACGGGTTCCTCGACGATCGGTTCGGCGCGGAGGTCCGCCGGCTGATCCGGGGCATGCAGTCCGAGCACGATGCCATCGACCGCCAGGAGCCGGTCATCCCCGACCCCGCCGACGGCCACCTCATGCTGCTGTCAACGGCGGACAAGGTCGTCGCCCTGCGGTCGCTGCTGCGCCGGGCGGGCCTGTCCGGCGACGTCACTGCGTTCTTCGCCCGCCGCCGTCCGCTGCTTGACCTGCTCGCCTTCTTCCGCACCTTCCAGCGCACGAGCGTCGACGCCGTACCCGCAAGCCTCAGCGCGGCTCTCGACACCGTTTTGGTCGACCTCGCCGAGGCCACAGCGGCGGTCTCCAGATCATGAGCCCACTCGATGTGCCCCAGCTCAACGCGGTCTGCGAGGAGCTGTGCCAGCGCGCGGGCCTCGCCGCCCCAACCAGGCGTGAGGCCATCCGGGTGTGGGAACTGTCCGGAGTGCAACGGCTCACCCTGGCCGACGGCCACACCGTGATCGTCAAATACGCCATGGCGCCGTTCACCGGAGAGGCCCGGGTACTGCGGGCCGCCGCCGACGCCGGGGTACCCGTGCCCGCCGTCCTCGCCGCCACAATCCACGACAACAGGCTGGTCATGGTCATGGATGATCTCGGGGATCCCGTACGCGAGCCCGATGACATCGACGGTGCGGCGGCTGCTGCGGCCTTGCACCAGGCCACGATCGAGCCTGGTGGCCTGCACGTGTGGGGCGAAGCCCAGCTCGCAGACATCCCGTCCAGCGCGATCGCGCTGCTGACCGGGTTACGGGCCGATGGCCGGCTCCCCGGCGCTGCGGACCTCCTGCGGCCCCTTGACCTGCTCGCCCGGGATGCCCGGCGCCTGGTTTCCGGTGCCGAAACCCCGCCGTTCGGCGTCGTGCACGGCGAGTTCCACCCGACCGCGCTACACATCGGGCGCCACGGCGTACACATGATCGACTTCGCCATGGCCTATGTCGGACCAGGCATCTTCGACCTCGCGACCTGGCAAGGCACCCGGCAGCCACCCGACACCGCCCGCATCGACACCCAACTTCACGCGTACATCCACGCAGGCGGCGACCCACGCGTGCTCGACCCTCGCGGCGGCCAACCCGCCGACGTGTGGGCACTGGGCTGGCATCGCCTCTGGAGCGCCGCCTGGTTCCTACGCCAGGCCGCATCCGCCGCCGATGACGCCGACGACGTTCGCGTGGAACAGATCATCCGCCGACAGGTCACCAGCGCGGCCGGGCTGCTACGTAGCTGTCGCCGTTGCCACCGGACTTGGTGGCCTTGATACCCGGCGGTATTCGGCCAGCTCGGTGGCTTTCACTGCCGGTTTTCCGGGCGTACTCCCTACTCCAGTGTCGGGCAAGGCGCAGCGGTTGGACTCGAAGTGCGGACAGGGGATCGTGTATACGGTGGCCGACGTTGAGGGATTGCATGCAGATCGTCTGGTGGCAGAGGTGATGTCGAGGAGAGTGATGCCGCCGGCATCACCGTGGTGGTTGGGGTGATAGGCCGGTCCGGGTGATGCCGCCGGCATCAGGCACCAGATACCTGAGGCACCGGGGTGCCTACCCGGCGACGACAAATTCGTCGGGACGCCCGCCGCGACTCTCGCGCTTGGTGCGGTACGCGTGCACCCCCCGTGGCGGGCGGGCCAGCTCGGCGCGAGCTTCGGGGGCTCATCCATCAGCCGATTTGCCCATCGGGCGCGATCGTTGCCGGCGTGGCCGTACCGGTGATGCCGGCGGCATCGAGCTACTGCGGTTGTCGGGTGGGGGTGTGGTCAAGGAGGTGTAGCGCGGTGGTTACCTGGCCTTGCGTCCGGGGCGCCACGTGCTGGTGGCGGGGTAGTACAGCACGGTGGCGCCGATCTGCGTCCATCGGCCCAGGCGTACCGGTGTTTCCTTGCTGATCATGAAGCCGCAGCTCTGGTAGTAGGTGACCAGCGGTGGCCGGGTGGTCCGGATGACGAGGACAGCGCCGCGGGCGTCAGCGCGCCGTTGCAGCCAGTGCAGGAGGCGTCGACCGGCTCCGCCGCTGCCGTAGAGGTCCATGCCGTACCAGCGTTCCGGGCGGTGATCGGCCGACAGCGGCTGGGTCCACCGGATGGCGAGTTCACCGTGGGGGCCTTCGCACCAGTGCGGCACCCACCCACGTTCGGGGTGTTGGAGCCGTCGCTGCCAGACTCGTCGGATCGCCACCTGTCCCGTCGCGACTGCGATGATCACGGCTGGTATCACGGCCAGCGGCAGCACCAGCAGTTCCGGGGCCCATGGCATCAGCATCGTGGCGATGATCCCGGCGATGCCGGCGCCGGCAGCACCGACCACGGCGGCGATGCCCAAGGGGCCGCGCCATCCGTGCCGCAGGGTTCCCCAGCGCCATCGACGGATCATGAAGTGCAGTAGCCGCGCTTGGTCGGCGCGGGGAATGCCGGTGTGGAAACGCCACCCGTCATCGTGCTCCACTGTCGCCTACCGTTCGTCCTCGGCTGCCTGGAAGTTGTGCAGCCGAGGACGCTACCCGGCCGATGGACTCATCATCCACAACCTCAATCGGGGTACCGGCGCCCCTCGCCGCGCGAGCCGGTCGTGGGTGGCCGGGCGGGGTGGTGGCGCGGTTACCCGTTTCGTCCTACGGTGCTGAGGCAGCGCACCCATCGGCGCCACATGGTGCAGGCCGGGTACGCCTGCGATCTGATGCGGGAAGGGACTGTGCGGTATGACGCGATCGTTGCCCAGGGTGGTTGCCCCGTTGTTCTCGCCCGCGGCGCTGCTGCCGATGGGGGAGCCTGGCGGGGTGAGCTATCCGATGGCGCATGCGCCGGGTCGGCGTCGCCCGTATGGGGCGAGTCTGGCGGTGCCGATGCCGGTGCAGGGTAAGCACCACACCACCGCCACCTCTCCGCGCACGAACATGGCGACGGAGACGTCGTCTGACGGCACGGTGCGCCGTGACAGTCAGGCCGACACGGGCTCGGACAGCTAGCGGGTGGGCCGTCGGGACGTGACGTCCAGGGACACGGTCCTGGTCTTGACCAGCGCGGGGGATCCGACAGCGGAGGCGGTGGTCTGCGCGTTGGCGCGGGCCGGGGCCACCATCGCCCGGTTCGACACGGGTGACTTCCCACTCGGGTTGGGGTTGTCGGCGACAACCGCGGCGGCGGGCGGCTGGGCCGGGTCGGTGACCGGCGCCTGGGGCGTGCTGGACCTGGAGCGGGTTCGATCGGTGTTCTACTGGCGTCCGACCAGTTTCCGGCTGCCGTCGGGGATGTCACCGGCCGATGAGGTGTGGGCGGCTGTCGAGGCCCGCCACGGCTGGGGCGGTCTCCTGGCGAGCCTGGATGCGCGGTGGGTCAACGATCCGGTCCGCAGTGCCGCCGCCGAGTACAAGCCGTTGCAGCTGTCGGTGGCCGCGCGGTGCGGGCTCGCGGTGCCGCGCACGCTGGTGAGCAACGTGCACACCGATGTAGTCGACTTCGCCCGCCAGATCGGGGGCCCGGTGGTGTGTAAACCGTTGTCCTCACTGGTGTTCGCCGAGAACGGCGAGGAGCCGACCAAGACCTACACCACGATCATCGACCCCGCGTCGGTCGACCCGGACGCGTTCGCGATGACCGCGCACCTGGTGCAGGAGTACATCAACAAGGCCTACGAGGTCCGGGTCACGGCGGCCGGGAAGACGCTGCTCGCCGTGTCGATCCGCTCGTCCTCGCCGGCCGGCCGGGTGGACTGGCGCGCCGACTACGACTCGCTCACCTACGGCCGGGTCTCCGTGCCCGAGGCGGTGGCGTCGGGCATCGACCGATTCCTGACCCAGATGGGCCTGGCCTACGGCGCGTTCGACTTCGCCGTCACCCCATCCGAGCAGTGGATCTTCCTGGAGTGCAACCCGGTCGGCCACTGGTTGTGGCTG
Organism: Micromonospora sp. WMMA1363; assembly: GCF_030345795.1. NCBI lineage: Bacteria > Bacillati > Actinomycetota > Actinomycetes > Micromonosporales > Micromonosporaceae > Micromonospora > Micromonospora sp. WMMA1363. Next base: position 107,262 of record NZ_JAUALB010000004.1, on the reverse strand, counting down.
GAACACGAGACCGGCGCCCCCATCGCTGACGCCATCGCGGAGCTGCTGCTGCAAGGAACACGGGGATGAGCACGTGGCAGCGGCACGCGGACGAACTGGCCGCGGCCCTGACCCGCGCCGGGGCCCTGACCCCTGGCTGGCGAGCGGCGTTCACCCAGACTCCCCGACACATCTTCGTCCCCCACTTCTACCTCGAAGACGACAGCAACAGCCGCGTCGACGCGGACACCCCGGCCGGGCTCGCCGCGGTCTACGCCGACGAGTCGCTGGTCACGCAGGTCGCCCCGCACCCCGGGGGCGGCTTCACGGTCCCCACCAGCTCGTCGACTCGGCCGAGCCTGATGGCGCGGATGCTGGACATGCTCGACGTCACCGACAACACGACGGTCCTGGAGATCGGCACCGGCACCGGCTACAACACCGCCCTGCTATGCCACCGCCTCGGCGACCGGCAGGTAGCCAGCATCGACATCGACCCCCTGCTCGTCGAGACCGCACGCACACGGCTGGCCAGCCTCGGCTACCACCCGCACCTAACAGCAGGAGACGGCGCAGGCGGCGTGCCCGCCCACGCCCCGTTCGACAGGATCATCGCCACCGCGGCGGTCACCGCCATCCCCCCGACGTGGATCACCCAACTCACCGACCGCGGCAGGATCGTGGCCGACATCCGCGGCGAACTGGCCTCCGCGCTGATCATCGCCGACAAAACCGGCCCCCACCAGGTACGCGGCCGGTTCCACGACACACCCGGGCACTTCATGTGGCTGCGCGCCCGCGCCGAGCACCCCCTCCGCAACGGCACCGACCCGACCACCGTGTTCGACTTCACCGACCCGGAACACGCCACCACCGACATCCCCGTCGACGCGTTCACCGACCGCAGCTTCCGGTTCCTGCTCCAGACCGCCCTGCCCAACCTCGGCCCCATCAGTGGCCACCTACCAGACGGCGGCGACGGCGTGTTCCTCCACGCCGAGGACTGCTCCTGGATCCAGTACCGGCCCGGCCGGGACACCGCCACCGTCACCTACGGCGGCCCCCGACCGCTGTGGCCCACCGTCAACGACACCTGGCACCGCTGGCACCGCTGGCACCGCCCCAGCATCGACCGGTACGGCATCACCGCCCACGACGACGGCCGTCACCACATCTGGCTCGACCACGACCACACCAGCACGACCATCGTCACCACCCGGCCACCGGACCAGCCGGCGCCAGCGCACGTGATGCCGGCGGCATCACCTAATCGCCGCCAGGTCAGGACAGGAGACCACCCAGATGACCTACCAACACCACCAGGACCTGCATCTCACCTACAGCCCTGAGCGGGGCTACTGGCACTTCATGCTCTACATCGAGCCACCGGGACACACCGGCAGCGCCATCAACGCCGCCCAGCAGCTCGACGCCTCCGCCAGCCGCTACGCGGCCGAATGGCGCGACAGGCTCACCCTATGCGCCCCCGACGCCCTGCACGTCTCCCTCGTCACCCCAGACGACGCGCCCAAACTGTGGCATCCCTGCGTCTACGACGACCCCGATTCACCGTCTGCGATCGCCGGCGACGGATGCGTGTGCTGGCAGACGTTCCGCGACCCGATCACCTGGCTGCCCGTCGCCGTACACCACTACCGAACTGTCACCGGCAAGCACGAGCACTGGAAGTACCACACCTACGCCCCACTTGCGCTGCCCGACGGCGAACGCCTGACCACGCTCATCATCGACCGCGAAGCCCACATGGTCTGGGCCCGCACCGACCGAGGCACCCTGCACATCCTGCCCGAAAAGCAGGCCGCCGGATACGGCACCGGATATCACGGCAGCGGACCCACCGAACTCGCCCGGATGATCGAGAAGATTGTGGCGTCCGACGGGTACGACGCCGCCCCGGGCACACCGAACGAGCTGCCAGCCGACACCGTTCTCAAATGGACCAGCAGCCAAGCAGCCGCCCACACACAGGAACTCACCCTCCACCAGCTCGCACTCCTGTGCCGCACCGGCGTCGTGGCCTAGCTTGATCGCGACGAAGTTGTCGTACCGGGGTGGCCACCGCGCGGTTTCGGGTCAGCCGGTTGATGCCGCACTCCACCGCGCAACGCTTCCGGGACGCGTCGCGCGTGTGGAGCGATGCGAGGGACAATGCTGCCGGGTCAGATGTGGGATCCTCGCGCCTGTGATCACGACTGTCACTCGCCGGGTCGCTGTTGCGCTCCTTGCGCTGACTCTGTCCGCGTGTGCGAACGTCTCGTCCTCGCCACCTGCTACGCCGACGGCACCGGTCACTCCGGCGGCCGCCTACCGCCTCCTAGACGACCTCTGCGAGCAACTGGACCACAACTGGTCCATCCGGCTGGCCGGGGTACCTCCGAAATTCAAGGCCTTCGAGCCGCTGCCCGCCGGTAAGGACCACCGCAGATGCCACGCCGGCACCGTGACCACAGACCAGCAGACAGTGATCCTGGTCACAGTCCACACGCGGGTCGACCGCTCGGAGCCTCTGGACATCGGGCTTCCAAAATCGGCAAGACTGCTGGATAACGTGGGAGACCGGGGTTGGATCCTGTTCGGCAAGCCGATCAGTCGTCCGAACGAGCTGCTCGGGGGAGAGATCACCTCTCGCCAAGACCAACTCACAGTGGTGAAGGGCCCGGCTATGGTGTCCGTCACGATCATGATCCATGCTTCGTCCGTGCCCGAGGAATCCGCGGCGGAGGCCGTCCTCACCGCTTACGCACAGAGGAGCCTGGAGCTGATGGCCGGCGGTCAGTAGCGCCCGTACAGGATGGCCGACACCGCGCCGCAAGCGACGCGCGTCAAGGTCCCCGACAAGATCGCCAACACATTCGTCGTACTGCACCGCCGCTGGTGCGCCGAGCGCACCATCCTCCTGGATCAACCGCTGCCGCCGCACCGCCGCGACTACGAACGACTACCCGCCTCCACCGCATGCGGCGGCAACATCAACTTCACTGCGCCGCATCAGGTGCACTGAGCCAGTTGTCGTCTGCCAGTTGACCTGAGGCACGCCAAATGCGCTGACCTGCGGTGCCTCAACTTGACTGGCAGGCACCGGGTGCGTGTTCTGCCAGTCAAGTTGAGGCAAACCGCCGCGCTTCGCGTCGAGCTGCCGCTGGTCACAGGCTCGGACCCGCCCGGCGGGGAGCCTGATGCCTCAGATCCATTGGCAGTGCCTTGCTTCGTTTGGCAGCCGACACCAGTGTCGTCTGCCAGACAGGAAGGCCGTTCACAGGGCCCCGGCCGGCGGCGGAGTTAGGTCCGGGAAGGGAACATTCCCGGACCTTAATCGCCGGTAGGGCCTCGCCCGCACCTGTGGATCCCGCCCCGACACAGGGTTCACGCGGGCGGCTCCGGGGAGCGGGGGAGTGGTCTGGGCCGGGGGCGATCGTGACACCTACCCCTGCCTGTCGACGATCCCCTGTCCACAAAGCGCGGGCAGACTGCCAGAGCGGGGGCTGTCCAGTAGCACTGGGTGGCTGGCCCTGGTGTGGGGGGAGATCAGTGACGTGGGAAAGCTGTGGGTATGGGGGCACGGTGTCATGGTTACCCACGTCCTGGTTGGTGTGGGCTATCCTCGCCAAAGTCCCCCATCGCTCACCGTACCCCCGGATGCGACTGCTGACCACCATGGACCGGTCGGGCGGCCAGCCGACGATGACCGCGGCGGTCGACCCGGACGGGCCGCCCCGCCCGGCACGGTACTCAGAGAGGTACGCGTCAATGATCCTGGAGACCGGTATCGGCACCATCGCCCGGCCATCCACCATGGATGGTCGGCGCCGGGTCACGCTGCCCGCGCCCCTGGCTGATGCCGCCGGCATCACCCCGGGACCGGTCGTGGTGCTGCGCGGAGACCACCCGGGGGAACTGGTGGTGGCCACGCCCAGCGCCGCCCTCGCCCGGGTACGCGCCACCCTCGGCACGATCCCCACCGACACCCGCACCGTCGCCCGGCCGCTGCTGCCCACACTCGCCCCACTCCGGCGGACCACGCCCGCACCGGCGGCCGGCATCCCGGCGCACCTGCCCGACGACGGGCCGATCATCTGCGACGCCGCGCCGATCGTCGCGGTCCTCGACGGCGGCGCGGCGGCGGGCCGCTCGGCCCTGGCCCCGCTGCTGCCCCGGCTCGTCATCACCGAGGCGGTCCAGCACGACCTGTTCCGGCTCCTGCTCGCCGCCGGGCTCACCACGACCTCGGACGTGGCGGGTTGCACCGAGTCCGCCTGGTGTGACCCCTACGAACAGATGATGGACACACTCACGGCGCTCGGCGTGCGGATCGCGGCCCTCGAACACACGGAATGGGGGCCGGTGCGCGCGCTGGAGTACGACCTGGACCAGGCCAACCCCGGGCTGTCCCTCGCCGAACGGTCGGTGCTGGCGCTCGCCGCCCACCACGGCGTTCCGGCGCTACTCGGCCGCCCCCGCCGTGAGGTACCCGACGCGGTACCGGTCACGGTGGTGGACCACCGCGACCTGGTCCCGGCCGTCGCCGACCCGGCCACGCCTACGCCCACGCCGGTATGACCGGCCCCACCACCGCGGCCACCGGAGCACCGGCGCCCCGCACCCCGCCGGCAGGGCAGCCGCCGGTGCTGCACGGCGACGTGCTCGCCCCACCCACGGCCGACACCGGCGTGCCGGCGACCGGTCCGGCTCGCCTCGACGTCGACCGGTGGCTGGCCGCGCACCGGCCCCGGCCCGGAGCGGACCTGGCCCGGCTGCGTGACCTCGCCGCCGACGTCGCCACCTACGCGCAGGCGTCCCGTGCCACCGCGACACGACGCAAGTACGACACCGGCTGGAAGGCGTTCGCCGACTGGTGCGCGGAGTTCGGCTTCCAGGCCGGGCCGCCGGCCGCGGTGGAGGTGGTTGCGCTCTACCTCGCGCAGATGGGCCGCGACCACCTCGCCACCTCCACCATGGACGGCCGGCTGGCCGCGATCCGCGACCGGCACCTCGACGCCGGGCTGCTGCCACCCACCGACGACCCGCGACTACGACGCATCCGCGACGGCGTACGGCGGGTACGCGGGCGGCCGGCCGAAGGCGTCGACGCCATCGGACTGCCCATGCTCGCCGCGATGCTCGCCACCCTGCCCACCGACACACCCGACCCGACCACGCACCTGCCGCAGCGCCGGGCGCACCTCGCCGCGATCCGCGACCGCTGCCTGCTCACCGTCGGGTTCGCCGCCGCGCTGCGCCGCGAGGAGTTGGCCGGGCTGCCCGTCGACCACCTGGAGCTACGCCCCGAGGGCCTACGGCTGCTCGTCGCCCGATCGAAAGCCGACCAGACCGGTGGCGGGCGGCGCGTCGACCTGCCCGAGGCGCCACCGCAGGTGGCCTGGCTGTGCCCGGTCCGCGCCACCCTCGCCTGGCTCGACGCCACCGGCCGCCGCCCGCACCTGCACCGCCCCGGCCGGGCCCGCACCGGTGCCGTGCCGCTGCTGTCAGGGATCACCGCCGGCGCCCGGTTCCGCGCCACCGCGCTCACCGACCGGCACGTCGCCCGCGTCGTGAAAACCACCGCCACCGCCTCCGGCCAGAGACCCGAGATCGTCGACCAGCTCGCCGGCCACAGCCTGCGCGCCGGGTTCGCCACCACCGCCGAGGCCGCCGGCGTGCCCCGCCCGGTCGTCGACCGGGTCCTCGGCCACTCCACCGGCACCGGCGGCCGATACGTCCGCCACACCTTCGACGGCAGCGCACAACAGGCGGTGTATGGGCTCGCCGCACAGCTACACCCGGCCGATACCGCCGAGGTTGCGCCGCCGTGCCATGATCCACCAGCGAATTGAGACCACTTCACAGTGAGGCGCTGGAGTCGTTATGTCCTTTACCGCTGCTGTCCGTTCGGTTCTTTCCCAGTACATCGGGTTCAGCGGGCGGGCCCGCCGCGCCGAGTACTGGTGGTTCTTCCTCTTCTCGGTCCTCGTCGGCATCGTGACCTTGATCCTCGATATCGCGCTGGGCACCGACGAACTGGGCGCGTCCACTGGCCTCTTCAACCTGATCGCCACCCTGGCGCTCTGGCTGCCGTCGCTGGCGGTCGCCGTGCGACGCCTGCACGACACCGACCGTTCCGGCTGGTTGGTTCTGATCGGGCTGGTCCCGCTTATCGGTGCGATTGTCCTGCTGGTGTTCTTCGTGCAGGACGGCACCACCGGTCCAAACCGCTTCGGTCCCGACCCGCAGGACCACGTCGCACCCGGCGCGGCCACCTGACGATCTCAGCGGGGGCCGACCGGAATACGCCACGCACCTGACGTAGGCAGTAGACCAAGCGTGCTGATCTGGTCTATTGCCTACCGGCGGGGGACCGGCTCACGACCGGCTACCGGCCGAGACTGCCGGCGCGCCCCGCCCGGTCGTCGACCAGGTCCTCGGCCACCCCACCGGCACCGGCGGCCGATACCTCCGCCACACCTACGACCGCAGCGCACAACAGGCGGTGTATGGGCTCACGGCGCAACTCGACTGATGCCGCCGGCATCACCGCTATCGCTGGTTTTCCTGCCATCAGGATCGCTGTCCCTGCTGACCATCAACGCCCTCTACGCTACGGTGGCGCTCTCGCCGCTGATTTTCCGGTGTGTTCTGGCACTGTGCTCTGTTGCGGCGATGCGGGTCGTGCAACCTGCACCGATTTTCGGACGTTCTTTCCCTGGCCCCATTTGGGGCCAGGGCTCCGACTTTCCTCTAACCCTTGCCTGTGACCACTTAGTACTGCAACGGCGGGTCGTAGCTTCGGGTGCTGATCATTCGTTGGTTGGTTGTGGTGGATGCGCGGGTGGTCGGGTCGTGGGATGCCGGGTTGGAGGAGTTGTTCTTCCGGTTCGCGCATCGGTTTGAGCGGGTGGAGCCGCGGCGGCGGGCATGGGCGTATGTGCGGGGGCTACTGGCACCGTTGGAGCGGCGTAACGGCTGGACCCTCGCGGAGCAGGCTGGGCATGTGTCGCCGGACGGGTTGCAGGGCATGCTGTGCAGCGCGGCGTGGGACCGGGACGCGGTCCGCGATGACGTGCGCGATTACGTGGTGGACCAGATCGGCGATGCGGCCGGGGTGCTCATCGCTGACGAGACGGGGTTCGTCAAGAAGGGCCGTGCGTCGGCGGGGGTCCAACGGCAGTATTCGGGTACGGCGGGCAAGACCGAGAACTGCCAGATCGGCACGTTCCTGTGCTACGCCACGCCGCGGGGTCGGGCGTTGATCGATCGGGAGTTGTACCTGCCGAAGTCGTGGACCGGTGATCGGGACCGGTGCCGGCGCTCGGCGATCCCGGACGCCGTCGGGTTCGCGACCAAGCCGCAGCAGGCGCAGGCCATGCTGGAGCGGGCGGTCACCGCGGGGGTGCCGTTTTCGTGGTTCACGGCCGATGAGGCCTACGGGCAGAACCCTGGCCTGCGGGGCTGGTTGGAGGATCGGGACATCGCGTACGTGATGGCCACCCGACGCGACGATCGGGTGCCCTCCGGGCTGCACACCACCACCGGTGTCGACGAGCTGATCGGCAGGGTGCGTGCGGGCGCGTGGCAACGACTGTCGTGTGGTGACGGCGCGCACGGGCCGCGCCGCTACGACTGGGCTCGGCTGCCGATCCGCCGCACCTTTGCCCACGGCCGCCGCGGCTGGGTCCTGGCCCGACGCTCGATCACGGATCCCGGCGACATCGCCTACTACGTCTGCTTCGGCCCCCGCGGCACCCGACTACGCGACCTGGTGCGGGTCGCCGGTAGCCGTTGGTCGGTGGAGGAATCGTTCCAGACCGCGAAGAACGAGGTCGGCCTGGACCAGTACCAGGTCCGCCGCTACGACGCCTGGTACGCCCACATCACCCTCGCGATGGCCGCCGCCGCGTTCCTCGTCGTCACCCGCGCCCTCGAAGCCGCAAAGGGGGCACCACCGCAAACGAGCGCAGCCAGATCCCGCTGAGCAGCAACGAAATCCGCCGCCTGTTCGCCCACCTCGTCCTGACCACCCGCCGTCGAGCCGACCACATCCTGCGCTGGTCCGACTTCCGCCGTCGCCGCCAGGAACAAGCCCGAGCCGCCCACTACCGCAAACGACTCAAACCGCCATAAGTCACGACCCGCCGTTGCAGTATTAGGCCGCGGGGCCGGCAACGATGCGCCATCCACGGCGCCTCGCCCCTCCCGCCGATTGATCGGACGGCACGCTACCGGGGCTTCGCCCGCTACCCCTCCGTTCGCACCGAGGACGACTTACTCATCCGGCGGCGGCCCTGAGATGACAGCAAGGTCAGGTCGGATCCAGGGGCAGGGCGTCGAGCTTGCGGTTGAGCCAGCTGCGCTCCGGGTCGACCACCACCTCGTATGGCTTGGTGAACCGGTTGCCGTTCCAGTAGTCGCGGGGCACCTGCCCAATCTTCCGGTACTCGGGGCTGGGGGTGCGGATGGCCAGGGCGTCGTGGGTGTGGGAGACGTGCAGGCCGGCGGCGATCCACGCCGCGGCGGCCTCGGCCGCGCCGGGGTGGTGCGGGGCGAGGAGGTGGGTGATCTGCTCGGCGGTCAGCTCGGCGGCGGCCCAGGTCGGGGGGGATGTCCTCCAGGATCTCGATGACCTCGGAGCAGTCGGCGTCGATGATGTGCGCGCCGTCGATGTCGGTCGACGACCACCAGCAGTCCCGCAGCACCTCGTCACCGGCCCGGCCGCGCTGGTTCATCGTCAGCTCCTCGCCGACGCGGAAGGTGCGGTCCACCATCGGGTCGACCGCGCCCACGGTGGTCTCCCGCACGATCCGCACCCGGGCGAGGGTCCACCAGTCCCGCTCGGCGAGGTGACCGGGCCGTGCTGCCGCGTATCGGATCCCGCCGGGCAGGTCGACCCACCCAGTGGTCGCCACGGTGTACCCGAGGCGGTCAAGCGCCGTATTCAGCGCGCGCGTGTCCTCCGGGGCGACCGGGTCCACGATGTCGTTGACAACCACCTGCCCGCCGGGGTACTCCCGGACGGTGATGGCGGCCAGGTCTCTGGTGTGCGGGCCCAACGGCGCAGCGGTGACCAGATGCCGGCGGGTCATCGGCCAGGCCGAGGTGCGCCAGCTCCCGTCAGGCCACTCCTGCCACTCCAGGCGGCCCTCGTAGCCGATCCGGTGCGCCACCAGGTCAGGGCGGCCCAGCCCCGCCCGTACCCGGTCACCGATCCTGGCGAGCAGCCCAGCCGCCTCGTACTCCGCGACCAGGTCCTCCGCCGGCCGCCACGACACGCTCGTCGACGCCAGCACCGCCCCCGTCGCCGAGTCGAGCACCTGCACGACCCGCGGCCCGTCGACGCCCTCGCGGAAGGTCGACAGCATCGCCGGCGCGGCGGTACCCATCCACTGGATCGGGGGCACCGTCCCGCCGATCCAGTGCGCCGGGTGCTGCGCTTCCTGCCGACAGCCCCGGACCGTGCACGTCGGCTGACTGCCCTTCCACCCCCGGTAGGCGGGGTCGCCGAGGTAGGTGTGCCGGTTGGGCCGGAACATGTGGGTCTGCGGCTGGGCGAGGGCCCGAGCGGCGGCGGTGTAGCTCTCCCCGGTCGTGCTGGCGCGCTCGCGGATGGCCTTCTTGCGGGCCTTGTCCTGCGTCATGGTCGGTCCCCTTCAGCAGGATCCCCACGCGATCCCGCCGTGGCGTCGACCAAGAGCGGGCAGAGGATCTTGGACACGCGAGTCGGTGACCCTTGTCCTCGGCGCCCCGGGTGCGCGGCGTGGGCGCGCGGTGCAGGGCTCGGAGTCCGGCCGGCGTAGTCGGCCACCTACAGGGTAGACCAACTCCACCCCGGCCAGCCCGTGTCATATCCGGTGGCTTGTTCGGCTGTCCGACCGGTAGGCCAGCACCCCGTAACCCTTTGCAGCGTCCGGACGTTCCGGGTTCCTCCGTTATGGCCTTCGTTCGGTGGGGGGTCGGGGCGGGCGTGGCCGTGGCGCGTTCGGGAATGGCCCGTGGGGGAGGCGATCAGGGATGCGCGCACGCAGGCTGATGTGGGGGACGGGATGGAGATGGTCACCACGGTGCAAGGAACCCCGTCTCTCATACCCGACGTTGGCGCTGCGCCGGGCAAATGTCCACGGCTCGTGGTTTGCCGTATGCACGCTCAAGCAGCCCCAGTTCCTGGAGCCTGGTCAGGTGATGGGTCACCGACGACGGCGACCTGAGCCCGACTCGTTCAGCGATCTGACGCACGGTCGGCGGATAGCCGTTCCGCTCCACCTCGTCGCTGACCGCGTCAAGCACCTGACGCTGCCGATCCGTCAGCATTTCCAATGACACCCCCGCATTCGTCATCACCACATCATATCCGATGAGTTCAAAGAATAAACATAGAAATATGGGCACCACCGTCACTCTGGCGGTGCGCTCGGCTATCCGAAGTCCCGCCGGCTGGCGGGATTTGTCGTACCCGACGCCTATGGTGGTGGGCTCCGACAACGGCGACACGGGGAGTTATTGTGCACGGGGGAATTGAAGCGATCAGCGCGAGCGCGCTCAGTGGGGGAGATGGCGGCCGCGTCCGAGCGGGCGAGGGCCGGCGGGCTCGTGACATCGCATGTCGCGCCCGAGCTATCGAGGACCGTCGACTGCGGGGTCTCCGCGACAGGAACGACGCGACGTCCCGCTGACCATGTGGGGGTTCCGAGGTCTGGGTGATGCCGTCGGCATCACCCAGACCTCGGAACCACTGACCACCCGAACTCTGTTAGCACAGACGTTCGATAGGGTGGGTTGATGCGGTGGGAGCGACGATGGGAGGTGACGGTCCGCTGGGCGCGGGCCGAGCACAGCCCGTACGCCACGACGACGTGGGTCACCCACGTAGCCACCCCCGCGCAGCTCAGGCTGCTCGTCCAGGCCGCCCGGACGGACCGGCTCGTGACCGGCTACCGCTATCGGTCCATTGACACGATGCAGGGCGAGGCGCCTGAGCGCTGTCGTCACGGCCACCGGTACGGGGGCGGTTCCGCGACCCGTCCACTCATGGGCTGGGCGTCGTGCGCCGCCTGCCCTGGCCATGAAATCTATCGCTGCCGATGGCATGATGCCACCGGCCAGTGTGGGGACGTCCTGTTTGATCCGGCACCGGGCTCCGACTGCGCGCCCCACCGCGCAGGGCCCTTGAAGGATCCGCGGTGATGCCGGCGGCATCACCGGCGGCGTTCGGCGAGTTGAGGGCGAGGCTGCGAGACGGGTAGGGAAGGCGACCGGGTGTCACTCCCGCGCTGGGGCTGGTAGGGCCCTGGGTGCTCCTTGAGACATCACCGGTCGCCATCTCCACCCGCCTCGATTTCGTGTGCGGGGTACGCCCGAGCCTCGTCGTATGCCTCTCCTGTCATGAGGCAGTGGTGCAATTGTGAGACGAGACGCCGGTACAGGTTGCGCAATGCCGTTGCGTGCCGGTCGCCGGCTTCGCGTCGCCGGTCATAGTGCATGCGAGCGCCTGGGGACCTCGACAACGCCGCGAACGGCCAGTGGAAGGCGGCGCCCATGAGGATCGAGTTGGCGTGCCGGCGGCGACGTACCGCGTGCGAGGCGCCGCTGGCAATCGTGATGGGACTCGCACCGGCCCACGCCGCTCGGGCGCGAGCATCGGCGAACCTGGTGGGGTCGTCGCCGAACTCGCCCAGGAGTCTGGCGCCGAGGACTGGCCCGAGCCCTGGAAAACTCGCATAGATCGGCGCGTGTGGGTGCGTGTGGAACCGTTCCGCGAGACGGGCTGTCAGATCGTCTGTGCATTCGCACGCTCGGTTGAGCACATGCAGTAGCGCCAGTATCCGCTCGCCCATCGCGTCCTCGACCGGGGCGGGGTGGCGCAACGCCGGGCTCCGGAACAGGGCGTGAAGGCGGTCGGCCTCGCGGTCGAGGAGCCGTTTACGGCCACTCGCCTCCAGTGCCGCTCGCAGCTGTTGCCGGCTCAACCGGCGGGCGTGGGCGGGGGTCGGCGCCACCGCGAGCACAGCACGGACCTCGGGCCGGAGGAGTCCGTTCGGCCCTCCTTGGCGTCCCGACCACGCGCCGAATGCGTGCCCATGGAATTCTCGTAGAAGGCTTCGGATTTGGCAGGCCACGATCCAGCGTTGTCGGCCTGCCTCGACCTGGGCGCGTGCTAGCTCCCGGATGGCCAGTGCGGCGGGCGACGAGGCTGGTAGCGGACGCAGTTCGTCGCCGCCCCACCGCAGTACCTGGGCGAGCATCCGGGCGTCTGCCCTGTCGCTCTTGCCGCCGTGTGCGGTGCGTCTGCCCCGGTACCGGGCGACTTTGCTCGGATCGAGGACGGTTACCTGCTGACCGGCGGCTCTTAGTGCCGCGACGAAGGCTCCCCGGTCAGTCTCGATAGCAACCTGGACGGCTTTCCGTCGTCGCGCGGCCACCCGAAACGCCTGGAAGAGTTCGTTCACGCCGGCGGGGTCGTGTCCGATGCGTCCTTCGGCGAGGGTGTGCCCCTGGCCGTTGATCACCGCATAATCGAGATGCTTTTCAGCCCAGTCAATTCCACAGTAGTAGTTGCCTCTCGACACGCCTCTTCCCGTCTTTTCAGTGGCCGGCGGTATCGTGCTCTCTCAAATCAGGACTCGTAGGCGCCGGGATCGCAAAAGACGTACACCGCCGGCCCGGGGCTGCCGTTAGCAGCCCAGAAAAGATGATACACAATCGGATCTACCCTAAAACGCTTGTCTCATAAATTGGAACGTAAAGCGAAAGGCGTTCGACCATTGTAGGTAATTCAATTATTCGAGGCATGCGGAAGCGGCATACTTCAACGCGGGGCGCAGCTCACCAGTCGGCGCTTTCCGATTTCCAAGACCTACCTCGACTGACACACTACGAGGCGTGCGTGAATGGGAAAAGACCACACCTCTCGCACTGCTGAGTTTGTTGGCTACATATCTGGCGCGCGGCCTTGCAGGTAGTCGGTGTGGTCGAGCTGGGCTGGATTCAGCGCCAGTGATGCCGGCAGCATCATGGCGGTTGTCGGCCTCTTACCGCCCTGGTTCCAGTCGGTGTGGGTGCTCGATGATGTCTCCATCAAACCCGGGGCGGAACAGTCATCCCGAGGTGCGGGGGACAGGGTTGGGCGAGCGGGGAGCTGGCGGTGGCGACGCGGGGCGGCCTGTGTCCGGTGATGTCGGCGGCATCACGGCGGCTGTCGGGGGCTGGGTGGCCAGCAGGGATTCCACCCGACATCGGCTTTCGATCCACCGGTGGCTGACCGGGCACATCCACGCGGCAACGTTCATCGTCGTGGCGTGCAGAGCCAGCAGCGGCCGGTCATGGATGCGCTCGTGGTGCGCGATCCGGTTGCGCAGCAGGTGTAGGTCGCGAACGGCGTCGCCGACGTCGCGGCGGATGCCGCGCAGGTGGGGGAACGCGCCGCGCAGACATGGTAGCCACAGGGTTCGTTCGTAGCGGCTGGCCAGCAGGTAGCGCCAGAATCCCAGGGTCAGCTCGGCCACCACCCGGCCCGGTGTCTCTGGGCGGCCGGTGCGGGTGGCTCGGCGCCGCGCCCGGGCGATGTCGTCCAACGCATCGGTAGTCAGCAGCCTGCCCGGGTCGAGATACCAGCGGGGCTCGTTGTGCTGCGTTGAGGACCAGACGGTGAGTTGGTCGTGCATCGCGTTGCGCAGCAGCACTTCGAGGTCCCCGAGGGTGGCGCCGAATGCGGCGGCTACCTCGCGGTTGAACTCGTAGAGCCGCACTGCGGCCCGCAGGTCATCGCCGCTGGCTGTGCGGTACGGGGCCAGCCGTTCGACTGAGAGCCGGGTCTCCAGAACGGCGAGTTCCGCTGGCGTCACGAGGCCGCTCCCTGTACCGTTGTCTGCGTAGACCCCGGTCGCCCCTGCCCTTTGGGTACGCCGCCGGGGTTTTGTCGTGTCAGCCTACGGGCGCGGTGGGCGGTTTTGCCGCAGGCGTGCGCGCTGCGGGTAGGGGTGTCGGGGTGACCGGTGAGGCCGCGCGCTTGCTTTTATCACATCTTCGAGCGTTCTGCCTGTCCTTTCCCGGGTTGTTTGACTCGTCGCTGGTGATGCCGGGGGCGTGACCAGGGTTTTGCGGTGCCCGTCGATGGGCACCGGGGGCTTGGAGGGATCGGGGTTTGTTGCAGTGTGGATCTTTCTTCCGTTCTGGGCTAGCGGTTAGCCGATGTCGTGTGGTTTCATTTTCCTTTGAAGGCCGGACATCTCCCCCCGTGGATGTCCGGCCTTTGTCCTACAGGTGTGGGCCTCGTTGAGGGCCACGCCGTTGCTGTTCGGCCTGACGGCGCTGCTCGTCTAGCTGGCGCTGCTGGGCTTGGCGCCGCTGCTGCTCGGCGCGGTGTTGTTGCTCGGCCGTACGCTGTTCGGCTTGGCGCTGCTGGTCTTGCTGGGTGCGGGCTGCCTGCGCTTGGCGGTCTTGACGGGCGGTTCGTTCGGTGCTCGAATCGCGGCCGGTGGTGGGGTCGATCGGCGGCCGTTGCGCGACTTGCCGGAGTTTGCGGCGCAGTTCGTCGCGGGCTTGTTCGGCGGACGCGGCCCGGTTCGCGCGGGCACGGTCGGCGCGGACGGGCTCGATGGCCTGGCGGGTTTCCTCGTATGCCTGGCGGCGTGGGTCCTGGGGTCGGGGTTCGCGGCCGAGGACGCGCGGCTCCTCGTCGGGCACGGCGTACATCTGCCGATAGGCCGCGGCGAGGCTGGCGGCGCGGTCCCAGGCGAGCGCGGCCCGGGTGTCGTCGGGGCGCTGGCCGAGGGTGTCAATCGCCCACTGTGGTTGCTGCGCGGCGATGTCGCGGGCCATGTCGTTGAGCCGCTGCGCGAGGTGCTCGCGGCGTTCGTCCAGGTGCTGCCCCCACTTCGAGGTGTCGTTGGTGAGGCGGTGTCGGGTGTCGGCGATCCAGTCGGGGACGGCCGGCTGCGGCGCGGGCTGGCGGCCGTCGCGGTACGCCTGTTCGGCGGCGCGGACGGCGGTGGGCAGGCGGCGGCGAAGCGCGGCCTCGTCGTCCATGCGCTGCACGATGAGGCGGGCTCGCTCGACACGCTCGACGGCCAGATCGGTCATGTCGGCGGTGGTGGTGCTGGCCTGGGCGAGTGTGTCGGCGGTTGCCGGGGTGCTGGTGTCGGCGCGTTGCGCGGCCTCGCGGGCGCGGTCGCCGGCGCGCATGGTGCGGCGCACCCGCTGTTCGTAGTCCAGCTGCTCGGCCTGGGCGCGTTCGGTGCGGGCGTCGGCCTCGACGTGGGCGCGGTGCCCGGTGGCGGCGGACTGCTCGGGGGTGCGGGCCTCGTGGACGCGGCGCCGCGCGGCGGTCAGCCGGCGCTCGATGTGGTCCAGGCGTTCGCGGCTGTCGCGGCGGGCGTCGGCCAGCGCGCCGTCGGTCAGCGCGCCGTGTGGACGGTCGGGCCAGGCCGGGTGTTCGCGGCCTCGGGCGCGGACTGGGGCGGGGAGGTGGGCGGTGTCGTGGCGCGCCCACGCGAGCGCCTTTTCGGCGTCGGCGAGGCGTTCGGCGGCCCGGTCGCGCAGACGGTGCAGCGTCGTATCGGTCACTCCGGCGAGCGGCCGCTCGGGTGCGTTGGCGAGCTGCTGGGCGGCGCGGTCCTGGGTAGCGCGGATGCGGTGGGTGAGCACGGCGCCGGGGTCGTCGGCCTTGTCGAGTCCGGTGATGCCGGCGGCATCGAGGATGTCGGGGGCGGACCAGCCGGCGCGTTCGGCGCGGGTGATGGCTGCGCTGACGCGCGCCCATGAGGGGGACCGGAGCACGTCCTTGGCGGTGGCCCCGAGCGCGCTGGCTACGGCGTTCTGGTGCCGTTGGGCGGCGGCGACGTCGGCCGCGTGCAAGTAGTTGTCGGCGAGGTTGGGCAGGTACTCGGCTGCGGCGAGGGATTCGCGCATCTCCTCGGTTGCCGACACGGCGGCGCCGACGTTGCGCCGGATCGAGTCGAGCACAGCGTGGACGCGGCGGGCGCCGGCGTCGGTGGTGACGTAGAGCCGGTTGGCGAGGCGGCCCCGAGTGAGTGCGACGTACGCCTGGACGCGGTTGACCGGGCCATCGACGATGGCGTGTACCTTGTCGACGGTCATGCCCTGGGTGCGGTGGATGGTGGTGGCGTAGGCCAGCTCGACGTCTGCGGCGACGTAGGCGCGGGGAAGGCTGATGCGGGCACCGTGCTGGGTGTGCTGGACGGTGAGGCTACCGTCGCGGTGCCGATCCTCGACGCGCCACACGTCGCCGTTGAGCACCATGTCCCGGCCTCGGAACAGGCGGAGTCGGCTCTCGTTGCGGCGGGTGACGATGAGGTCGCCGCGGCCGGCGGTGGTGCCGTCGTGTAGCTCTACACCGGTTGCTTCGACGTGCCCGGCGGCGATCAGGTCGGTGCGGGCGCGGTCGTTGAGGCGGCGGGTGTCGTCGTTGGTGGGGGCGATCATCAGGGACACGTCACCGGCGGTGTTCTCGGTCCGCCATGCCTGGTAGACCGCGTCGAGCATGGCGTCCCGGTCGCCGTGGCGGATGCGGTCCTTGCTCCAGTACCAGCGCCATGAGTCGTCGGCTCCGTCGCGCAGCTTCAGCGACGCGAGTGCTTCGTCGGTGTTGGCGAAGCGGTGCAGGTGGTGTAGTTCGACGGCGCCGGCCTCGCGCTGGATCAGGCGAAGCATCCCGCCGCTCTCGACGGCGCCGAGCTGCTGCGGGTCGCCGAGGACCCGGACGACAGCGCCGGCCTGGCGAGCTGCGGCGATGACGGCATCGAGGTTGAGGGTGCCGGCCATGCCAGCCTCGTCGACGAGGATCACGTCACCGGCGCGAAGCTGCCAGGTGTCGGCGCGTGTGCCGGCGTTGCGGTGCCACAGCCACCGGTGGATGGTGTGCGCTGGGACCGATAGCTCCTCGGCGAGAACGGCGGCGGACCGGGCTGATGGGGCGAGGGCGATGACGCGGCTTCCGCCGGCTTCGACGGCCCGTGCGACCACGCGCATGGTGGTCGTCTTGCCGGCGCCTGCGGGTCCGATGCCGGCCACCACAAGCCGCGCGTCGGTGGTGAACGCGCGGGCGACTGCGGCCTGTCCGGGGTCGAGCCGGCGGTTGCCCGGCGTCGCCTCGAATGCGGCGAGTGTGCGGTCGAAGGTCTGGCCGGAGATGGGTGCGATGACCGTGGTCCGGGCGGCCTCGATGACCCGCTGTTCGGCGTTGAGGATGCGCTCGGAGCTGTAGCGGACGGTTTGCGTGTGGGTGAATACGGACTCGCCGTCGCGGCGCATCAGGTCCGGCATGACGGGCTCGGTCGTTGGTGCGGTGATGCGGACCGACTCGCGCTGGAGCGCTGCGGCGCTGACTCGTTCGGCGACGTCTGCGCGGGTGCCGAGGCCGGCGGCGGATAGCTGTCGGTGTACCTCCGCCTCGATGTGATGGCGGGTCCAGGTGGCGCGTTGCTGCTCCACGGTGGTCACGGCGGAGCGAGCCAGTTGCGTGACCCGCTCGTCGGAGACCTCGGCGGTGATGTCGGCGGCATCACCGCGTTTGGCCGCGTCCCGGGCGAGGCGGCGGGCCTCTTTGCGGGCGTCGTTGAGGAGGCTGGTCACCCGGCGTTCGCCGACTTCGGCGACGGCCCGTTGTCGCCATTCACCGCGCATGGTCGCGAGGCTGCGGGCGTGCTGTTTCTGCGCTCGGGCATCCAGTGTGGCCTGCTGGGCGAGTTGGTGGCGCACCTCTTCGGTGGGGGCGTGGCCATGGTCGCGCACGTAGGCGTCGACGAGTTCCGTGGTGCGGGCGTTGATGCTCGCGCGGCGGTCGCTGAACAGGGTGCGTAGGCCAGCGGGGATGCCCGCGATCTCGTAGACGGGGCGGCGTCCGCGGCCGGCGTCGACGGGCACGACGGCGACGTCCAGGCGCTGCGCGATGCCGTGCATGACGCGGGCGTTGTAGCTCTCGGACATCTGGACCTTGGCGGCGAAGAGAGCGCGGCCGTCGATGGTGCGCCAGCGGCCGTCAGGGGCCTTGACCCGGTTGGCGATGGCCAGGTGGGTGTGGAGGAGGGGGTCGCCGGCCCGGCTGTCGTGGTGTCGGAACGCGGCGGCGATGACGCCGCTGGTGGCGTCGAGTTGGGCGACTCCGGCCCTCCCGGCGCGGGTTTTGATGACGGTGTTCTCGGCATCGGCAAGGACCGACCGCCATGCCTGTTCGTGCGCGTCCTCGATGGCGCGGCGGGTGGCGTCGTCGCCGAGTGCCCACAGCACGGACGCCGACTTGGGCGGGGTGAAGACGAGGTCGTAGCCGGTGACGGCCTGCGGCTGTGGTTTGGCGACCTGGGCGATGTACTGGTTGAGTTCGGTGATGTCGCGGGGTCGGCGGCCGTGCTGTTCGGCGAACATTCTGGCGCCGACCGCTCGGGCGAGGCGGGTCTTCTCGTGGTCGGTGGGGTCGGTTCCGGTGATACGGCGGTGGGCCGCGTACCGCTCGTTGACGCGTTCCTGGTAGGTGTCGGTGGGCTCGTAGGTGAGCGGCTTGCGGCCGAGGCGAGCTTGGGCTTCGGCCTTCTTGGGGTCGACGCCGCCGTCGATCAGTTTCTCGATGATGGCGTCGGCGTTGGGGTGCAGTCCTTCCCCGAAAAGGGCCCGCATCTGGTGTTCCTTGACCGTGCCGGAGATGTCGAGTTCTTCGCGGGCGCGGCCGACCCATTGGCCAGGTGGGTTGCCGTCGGCGTGGTAGTAGTCGGTGATCGCCTCACCTCGGGTACGGCGGAAGTCGGCCGTGGCTACCTCGCGAGTGAGGTAGGTGTAGCCGTCGCCACCGTGCAGTGGGTGAAGGGTCATCACGCTTCTACCTTACAAGATCACTAATAGTGCAGTAGGTGTGTAGCTGATCGACTGGTCAGAAAGTGCTGGGCCGCTTGCGGCTCCGCTTCGTCGGTCAGCACGCGCCTTCGGCGCGTCGATCATCCACAGGTGACCAGCCCGCTGGTCACCTGTGGATGATCGTTGGCGGCTCTTGTGCGGCGCGGGTAGGGTGGTCGATCATCGGCCGGCGCCGATTCCCATGGCCTCGGCCCGGCAACCGCTAGTTTTCGGGGGGGGTCGATGGCGGTACGACGGTCTTCGACGGTGGCGGCTCAGGCGAGGGCTGCGGCGAGGTCGCGTGTGTCGGTGGCGATGGAGGCGCGGCGGGAGCGCGAGCGGCGTATCCGTGATCTCGCCGACACGCATGCGGTGGCCCTGGCCATGGTGCAGGAGGTTCGGGATCGCGCCGATAGGCAGATCACGGAGCACAGGGCGGCGGCGGATCGTGCCGTGGGCGAGCTGGTGGAGCTGGGGGAACGGACGGACGCGGTGGCGGCGCTGCTCGGCCTGTCGCTGGCGGACGTCCGCGCCGCGCGTCGACGCGCTCGGGCGGCGGCGGATGGGGCCGGGCCGACCGTCGGCGTCTCGGACGAGGAAACGGGCGAGGCGGGCGTCCGGGGGATGAGTGGAGCGGACGAGGGGGTGTGATGCCACGGTGAGCGGCTTCGTCCTGGCGGTCGATGCGGTGGCGTGCCGTGATGAGGTTGCCCGGTTTTGGGCCAAGGTGGTTCGCGGGCCGGGCTCGGCGTGCTGGATCTGGGCCGGGGCGGTGGGTGATGACGGGTACGGCAGTTTCTCGATCCGTCGGCCGGCGCTCGATGAGCAGGGGCGGGCGCGGCCGTCGTCGAGGTCGGGTCGGGTGTTGATGCGTGAGCACGTTGTCAGCGCGCCCCGGTACGCCCTCGCGGCGACGCACAGGGTGATGCTGACGGCATCAATCGTCGCTGCTCACGAGGTGTGCGACGAGCCGATCTGCGTGCGGGCGCATGAGGGCCTTGTCGAAGGCGGCCTTGCGCACGTGGTGGTGAGCAGTCAGGCGGAGAACCTGTCGCAGATGGGGCGTCTGGGCCGGGGCGGGGGGACGCCGCGGCCGTGGCATGCGAGAGGGCTTGACCGGCGGGCGCGGGCTGCTCGGTCGCGAGCGCTGCGCGATGTGGTCAGAGACTATGGCTGGGATGTTGCCCGGATGGAGGCCGCAGTGGCGGCGTTGCAGCCTGCGGAGCAGGCGCGGCTGTTCTGACTGCCTGGGTTCGCACATGGTGCCTGCCCTGTGGTGAGGGAGCAGGCGCCATGTGCGGATAGGTGCTTCGGCGATGCCGTTCGTTGGGGGCCGACCGGAGTACGCCGGAGACCGGCAATAGGCGGTTGAGGATCACGTTGAGCTGGGGATTTCCCTGCGGGGATTGATGTTGGTTAGAGTCTGCGGCGGCGCGGGGGCCTTTGTCCGGTTGGTGATCGGGTGGTGGCTTCGTGGCGTCGATCGAGCGGACCGCGTATCCGCGGTTGAAGCACGCGGTGTCGGTGCGGGAGTTGCACGACGCGTTCGCTTTCGCGGTCGCGGTGGTTGCTGGTTGACGGTCAGCCGGCGCGGCGTGGGGAGATGCCGACCTTGCGCCCCGGTGTGAGGGTGTCGGTGGGTCGTTGGGGGAAGGGGTCGCCGTTGTTGTGTTCGCGTTCCAGTCGTTCGGTGTACTCCGCGAGTGCTTGCTCTAGGTAGTCGCGCCAGCGTGGCAGGCCGTGGGGCGCGCTGTAGAACGCGTTCATCGCGCGTTCGGCGGTGTCGTGGCCGATCTTGGCGCTGATGGATCGTTCTTTGGGGGTGTCACCGGACGCCGCCGGGGCGTCGCTGTCGCGACGCCCGGCGGGGGGTTCTGGTTTTCGCCTAGCCACGGAGGCTCCTGCGCTCGATGACATCGGCGATGCGGCAGTAGGCACGGCTGACCGCTGTGCGGGGCTCGAAGAGGGTGAGGGGTACACCGGCGCTCTGTGAGCTGTTTACCGTCGCGGATTGGGGAACTCCGCTGCCGTGCCATTCCTCGTCGGGCTGCGGGTCGGCCGTGTCGATCAGGGCGTTGGGGAATGCCTCTTTGACGAAGCGGTAGGCGTCCTGGTCGTTGCGGCGGCGGGGCCGGAAGTTGATGAGGAAGACGTGGGCGATCTCGATGGTCTTGTTCAGTCGCGTGTTGATCCGCTTGACGGTCTTCGTCAGCTGCGCGATGCCGCGCAGGTCGAACTCTCCTGGGTTGATCGGGGTGGCGATCTCGTCAGCGGCGTAGAGGGCGTTGATGGTCAGCAGGGACAGCGCGGGCGGGGTGTCGAGCAGGATGACGTCGAACTCGTCGCGCAGGGTCCCGACGTGTGCTGAGAGGAAGGTGTGGTTGCCCATCTCGCTGGCGAGTGCTGCCGCGACCTCGGACAGCTTCTCGCCTCCGGCGATGAGGGAGACGTTCTCGTGCGGGGTGGGCACGATGACGTCGGCCGGTTTGGCCTCGTCGTCCATGAGCAGGTAGTAGGTGCCTTCGGTGTCCCCCTGGGCGACGGGGACACCGAGGCCGGTGGTGGCGTTGCCCTGTTCGTCGCAGTCGATGACGAGGACTCGGTAGCCGCGTCGGGCGAGTTCACCGGCGAGGGCGAGGATGGTGGTGGTCTTGCCACTGCCTCCCTTCTGGTTCGCCACTGCGATGACGACCGCGCGGATCAGTCTCCGGGTGATGCGGGCGGCGGCGCGTCGTGTTTCCCGGTTTCCGGGGGTTCGCTGGTTGGGCGGGGTGATGCCGGCGGCATCGGTTGCGGCAGCGTTGGGCATGACGGGCTCCTGGTGCGGTCTGGGCGGTCGGGAGGGGTGAAGGGTGGGCGCGCCGCCGGGTGCTGCGACGCGTCCACCCTGGGGCTGGCTCTACTTCTCGTCGGCTGCTTCGAGGAGGGCCTGCTGCTCCCACTCGGCCGGCTCGTAGGCGGCGTCGTCCATGAGCCGCTTGATGTGCTGGGCGTCCTCGGTGTCGTATTCGATGCTGTCCTGCGCCCGGATCTCGGACAGGGCCAGGTCGTAGACGTAGGCGGCGCGGGCGGCGAGTTTGGCGTCGATGTTGGTGTCGTAGCCGAACAGGGTGTAGACGGTGGTGGACTCGTCGACGACGGTGGCGGCCTTGAGCCACTTCACGGCGAGTTGTTGCGCCTCGAAGTTGTGGTCTTCCTCGACCAGCAGGATTCGGCGGGCGAGTCGGGCGGTGAGGGCTTCGCGGCTGGGTGCTTTGGCGGCGATCCGGGCGCAGGCTGCCGCGCGGGCGTTGGCGGCTGCCGCGTGTTCGCGCTCCTCGTTTTCGCGTTCCTCCCGGCGTGCCCGCTGTTCCTCCGTCTCCTGCGGTTGGGTGGCGCGGGGCGCGGGGATCGTGGTGCTGGTGCGCTCGACCTTCACGACGGTGCCCGTGGCGGTGGGCGTGGTCTCGCTGTCCGCGTCGGCGGTCGTCTCGGCGTCGGCGGCCTCGGCGTCCGGGTCGGTGGGTTGCGACTCGTCGTCGGTTCCCTCCGGCTCCTCGGGCTCGGGCGGCTGCGGCAGCTCGGTCAGGTAGTACTCGATGTGATCGCCGGTGACGACGTAGGCGGCGAGGGTTCCTGCCTCGCGGGCGGCGGTGATCTGGTCGTCGTCGTGGATCTGGTAGTCGAACCGGGTTCCGGGCTTGTCGGAGAAGTAGGTGGTGGGGTTGTCGATGGGGACGATGCCCTCTGCGGTGAGCTTCTTGCGCTTGTCGGCTTTGTCCTTGATGGCCTTGTGGGCGTTGTACTCCTTGCGGGCCTGGTCGACGGCGAGGCGGGAACGGGCGGTGAGGTCGGCGTCGGTCTTGGCGGGCATGGCAACGACAGCGTCGATGACCTTCTTGATGCGGGCGGCGTCCTTCGCGATCTTTGCCAGCTCGACGGCGGCCTCGACAGGGATGATTCCCTCGCGGAGTGCGGCTTGGGCGTCGTCGGGGAGGTTGAGCAGACCGATCCGCTTGGAGATGTACGGCTGCGGGATGCCGGTGCGGCGGCTGATCTCCCGTTGGCCCAGCTTGTCCTCCTCGATGAGGCGCTTGAACTCGCGGGCCTCTTCCAGCGGTGTGTAGCTCTCGCGAAGGACGTTCTCCGTCAGCCGGTGGATGCGCTTGGTGGTGTTGTCCTTGAGCGTGTCGGACACGACCGCGCGGTAGGCGTTCAGTCCGGCGGCGCGGGCTGCGGCCCACCGGCGGTGACCAAAGTTGATGACGTACTTGATCTGCTCCTTGGCCTTGTCGCGCTGCTCGTCGGTCACAGAGTCGACCGGCACGCCGAAGATCAGGGAAGCCGTGGCGGTGTAGAGCAGGGTCACGTCGTTGCCGTAGCTCACCCAGACGTCGACCGGGACGACCACTCCGGCCGACAGTTGGCCTTCGGCCTTGATCGACGCAACGAGCTTGTCGTCGGGGGAGAGGCGGCTCTCGGGGTTTTCAGGGTCCGGGGCGACCTCCCCGATGGTCAGTTCCTGGATGGTGGCACCGGTGGCCTGGGCAGCCTCGACGGCTGCCTTCTCCATCCGCTCTTCTTCCTGCTTGAGCTGGGCGAGCGGGTTGCTTGCGAGGCCACTACCTCTGCGGGCCATGTCGGGCTCCTTGGGTACACTGTGGGTGGGTGATCTGTTGTGGGGGTGGCTTGTCCTGGGCGGTCGGCCGCCCCCACAATCGTTGTTCGTCTTCCGCCTTACGACTTCCGACTCACACGTCTATAGTATCTAAACTTTCTTAGATATCAAAACTGTTTTAGATGGGTTGTTTGACTACTTTGCGTTGCGCCTCGCCTCGGCCCGACCGGGCGGCGGAGGGCTCGCCGGCTTCGTATCGCCGTCAGGGTAGCGGCTTGGAGGCGTGGTTCTCGGGGTGGTGCGGGCCGTGGCGTGGTGCGGGACGGGAGGGTGGCCGGCGGTGGCGGGTTCGATGGTGCTGGCGGGGCAGTCGGCCGGGCAGCGGGTGTCGTCGCCTGCGGGGTCGGCAGTGGTGAAGCACATCGACCACGGGCACCAGTCGTCGTAGCCGTTGCGGTGATAGTTCCATCGATGTTGGTCGGTGTTCGGCATGTCGTCGCTCCGGTGGTGTTCCTGTGGGTGGCCAGGTTTGGCGCGGAGGGTGAGGCGGGGTAGCCGGGGGTGCGGGGGCGGCGCGTGAGCGCCCCGCACGGGTTCGGGCGCTCGATGCGCCCGAACCCGTGGCCGGCGGTGGTCCGGTCTTGTCGAGCCCCGGACATGCCGGTGGTCAGCAGAGCCGGAACAATTCGCGGGCCTCGGATACCGCTAGAACTGCGGGGCGCTGGTCGTGGTGGCTCATCGGTTCTCCCTCGGATGCTGGTCGGTGTTGCGGCCGAGGATGTTTACCTGGTCGGTGAGGATGAGCGGGGCGTCGGCTGGGCCTTTGATGTGTGGGCGCACATAGGTACGGCGGCGTAGGGCGCGGCCGGGGCCGTAGGGCTGTTCGCGGAAGAATCCCGCTACCCACCATCGGCGGGTGTAGGTGCGGGTCTTGCCGGTGGTGGTCTCCTCGGTGCGGGTCTGCTGTTTGCGGCGCAGGCTGACCAGACGCACGACGGGCGCGGGGCGCTTGGTTCGTTTGTACGCCTTGCGGGTGGCCTTGTCGGCCGGTTTTTCGGTGATTTCGGCGTCGGGCTGGGTGGTGAGGATCCATGTCGCAATGAGGGCGGTAAGGAGCTTGCGACTGTCGTCGGACTCGGCGTCGTGGTTCTCGCCGTAGACCAGTGCGGTACCGGTGTGCACGGGCGCGAACCATCCGATGCGATCGCGAAGGCGTTGGAACCGCTGTTCGGTGATCTGGCCGGATTCGGTGAGGACGGTTTCGGCTGGCGTGTAGAACACGACCCAGACGCCTCCGGGGATCGGTCCCCAGGAGACGGCCGTTACCGGCATGGTGGTGCCCGCTTCGTGATCGTTGAGCCATGCGATCGGGTCCTGCCAGACGAGCAGGCCGTCAGACGTGGGCAGTTCGGCCGGCTGGACGCGGATATCGGGGAGGTCCCGAGCGGCATGGGCGGCGAGAGCCGTAAACTCGCTGTCCACCCAAAACAGCCTGCCGTTCTCGACGTGGTTGCTCATAAGGGCGGTGTACTGGTTGATGAGTTCGCCGGTGAGGTCGCGGATGACGGAGGCGTGCAGCGGTGCTCCGGGGATCATGTGGCCGGGGACGCTGTAGCCGGCTCCGATGTTAAGCGACTCTAGGACGAAGGCTTCGCCGGCGTTGCGCCAGAACCTGACGAGTCGATCGCGCACCTTGGGCAACGCTTGGGGTCGGATCGATCGAACGTCGGGGGTGGTGGACGGCTGGGCGGCGGTGCCGCGCAACGGCAGGCGGGGTGGGGTGAGGGGCGTCGCGGCGAACAGCGCTTGATGCAGTGGCCCGAATGTCGCTGCGGTGGCGGGGATGCCGCGTCGGCGGGCTCGTCTGGCGGCGCGGGCCGTCAGGCCTGCAACGTCGCGTGTCGCGACAAGGCGGGCGCATCCTTCGCACGCGGCCCAGTTACCGCCTAGGTCGTGCGTCATCGTGGGGCTGTCGTCTTCGTCGACCGTGACGATTTCGAGGCTGCTGAAGGCGAAGGAGGCGACCGGGTTGGGCGCGGAGCAGAAGTCGCAGACGGCCTCAACCGTGGGCAGCTGGCTCAGTGGCACCGGGTCGGGGTCGTGGTTCGCGGTGGTGTTACCGGGGTGGAGAAAGACAACCGGGTTGCCGGGGCTCTCGAACGTGTTCAGGGGGGTACGGCAGGTTGCGCAGCCGTATCGCTGGACGTCTGGCGTGGGGCCATCGCCGTGGGTGGTCATAGGTTTCCCTCAGTGGTTGGTCTGGTGTGGTGTGCGGTTGGGGGGTTCGCCGTCCCCCTCCCTCACACTTAAAATTCTAGCACACTTGCTGGGTTGGAGGGGTGTTGACCTGGGGTTTTTTCGTGCCCGGGGTTCGGTGTGAGATCCATCCCGGCGGCGCTGGTCGTGACCGACCACGGTCGGTGTCGGGCTGCAACCGGGGTTTGGTTGCGGCCCGGCGCTGGCCGTGGTTGCCCTTGTGGCAGCGCCGCCGGGATGGATCGGCCCCCATCCTGGTGGTGTTCCTCCCCGGAGGGGCCGCGGTCCAGCGGCGGCACGCTGGTCCGGCTGAAGGCCATCGGCCCGCAGGGTCGATAGCTCGGTCACCGTGGTGGGGGAGAGGCCCTACGACCCGGCCCTCTGGTGATGCCGCCGGCATCACCCGCGACCGGCCGGCGCCGGCGAACCGCGGGCCGCGGTGTGGTCCTGGACGCGGAGATGGCAGGGCGAGGGGGCCCACTGGTGGGCCCCCGCCCGGTGACGGCGGGAGCAACGGCCCGAACCACGACGCAGGTACGACATCAGGGTTTTGTGGGTTCGGAGCGGGCTGTGGTCGGTTGGGGCCAGGTTGTGTGGGCCGCGGTCCCGACGCAGCGGCTGGTGGTTGTTTCGGTAGGATGGGGGGTAGGTGTTCGGCGTTTGGCCTGGTTGGGGCCGGTGTGGCGTCGTCGCTAGACGGCCGGAGGGGGTTCGCCAAACTTGCCCTCCGGCCGTTGTGTGTTTCGGGGTGCTGGCTACTGTTCGCGGGGGCGGCCGGCTCCGGTGCCGGGGCCGGGGCGCTGGGCTTGGTGGGCTGCGAGGGTGCGTCGGTACCAGGCTCGGTGGGTGTAGGGGCCGAATTTGTTTTCGCGTTCTTCCTCGATGTCTGGCGGGGGGAGGAGGGGGCGGCCTTCCCTCTCGCCGGTCCAGTAGGGGATGGAGTACCGGACGTAGCTGCGCAGGGTTGCCGCAGCGATGTGGAGGGCGTCTGCGGCCTCGTCGCCGTGGAGGTCGTCGTCTGGGTCGCCGGGTTTGACGGCGGGTGGTTTTTTCGCGGCGGCGCGTTCGGCGAGGGCTGCGAGGTAGGTGTCGACTCGGTCCATTGGGTACCAGTAGTCGCGGCCGATCTTTCGTAGGTGGGTGGGGAAGTCGGGGTCGGTGCGGGCGCGGACGTTGACGGAGTTGCCGGGGGTCCAGCCGGCTAGGTGGGCGATGCCGGCGCGGTTGGTGCAGAGGTGGCCGTCGACCAGGCGGGTGGGCACGGCGGGGTCGTCGGTGCGGTCGTGCTGGCCGGGTGTGGTCACGGGGTCCTCGCGGGCTCGGGTGCGGGCGACGGTGGTCGCCGGACCTGGGCCGGTGAGGGGATACGGCGGTGGTGCGGCGGCCGTACGGCGAGCCGCCCTACGGCCGCTGGTGGGCGGGCGGCGGGCGGTTGCCGTACGCCGGTCAGGGTATCGGGTGGGCGCGGTGGTGGCGTCGGTCGGTGCCATGAGGGTGTGCGCTCCGGGTCGGGGTGCTGGGGGTCGGTGCGGGTGGCTTCGTACTCGGCGGCGAGGCGGGTCAGTTGGCCGGCGAGGGCGTAGTGGTCGACGAGCTGGTCGGAAAGCTTGTCGATCTGCGCCTTGATCGGGTCGATCGTGTGTCGGCGCAGTTCTGCGAGGCGTCGGGGCGCGGCGTGTCGGGCGGCGGCGTGGATGAGGTCGTCGCGGTCGGGGCGTTCGTGCCAGGCGGTGAGCAGGGTTCGGATGATGGCGGATCCGTAGCGGCTGGTCGCGACCGGTGCGCTGGTGTTCGTCCAGCGGTCGATGCTGCGGCGGAGTCCGATGTAGCCGCCGTCGGGGCGGGCGAGGTATTCGGTGGGGTTGAGGATGATGCCGCCGGTGATGGTGACGCCGTTGATGACGGGTCGGTCGGCGCGGTCGTTGTCGTTGTAGGCGTCGTCGCCGAACTGGGCGTAGATGAGGGTGGGGATGGGGGAGTCTTCGCCTCGGAACTCGGGTCCGATGACGGTCGTTCCGGCGGCGCGGGGTGCGCGGAATCGGTAGGTGACGCGGCCGGTGTCGGGGTTGATGGTTTCGGCGGTGTTGAGGTCGGTGTAGGGGCTGGGTAGGGGGAGGGTGCGGCGGTCGGTCATGGTGTGCTCCGGGTCGGGCGCGGCCGGTGCCGGCCGCGCCCCGGGGTTGTCAGTGGGGTGCGGCGGCGGGGTTGGTCATGCGGTCGGCGTGGTCGCGCAGCTGGGCCAGGGCGGTGGTGGCTTGGTCGAGAAGGGCGAGGTGGTCGGCCAGGTCGGCGGCGTCGGCAGGGGTGAGCAGGGTGGCGAGGTCGTCGTACGCCTCGCTGGCCTGGGCGGCCTTGTGGGTCAGCTCGTCGAGGGCGTCGGCGAGGTGGTCGTAGGTCCTGGTGACGGGGCAGTCGCGCCGGTGCTGGCCGGCGATGGGCTCGCCGGGCGGGCACTTGCACGGCAGGGCGGCGCGGTAGGTGCCGGGGCGGGCGGGGTCGGGGGTGAGGTGTCTGGTGCGCAGGAGCCTGTCGTGGACTTCGGTGGGGATGTCGGCGCCGCGGATGGTGTGGTGGGTCTCGGCGGCGTGGTGGAGCACCGCGAGGGCCATCACGTTGAGGGCGTCCAGGCGGGCGTGGCCGGGCTGTTCGATGATGCTGGTCGCGCATCCGGCGGGGCATCGCGAGGTGGTGGCCGGGTCGGTGGTGGGGATGAGCGACCAGAGACATGGGACGTCTTCGGCGGTGTGGTGCTGGTTCCATCGGGGCGCGGTGGCCATGGGGGTTGGTCCGTTCGTGTCCGGTGATGCCGGCGGCATCGGTCGGTGGGTGAGTGGGACGGCGTAGCCGGGGGTGCGGGGGCGGCGCGTGAGCGCCCCGCCCGGGGCCGGGCGCTCGATGCGCCCGGCCCTGGTGGCGGCGGTCAGGTTCGGGGCTGGTGCTCGGTGAGGTCTTCGGCGCACTGGTGGACGGCGCGGAGGTCTTCGGCGGCGGCGCGCAGGCGCTGGCGCATGGTGGCGAGGATGTCGGGTAGCTGGGGGTCGCCGGTGGGGAAGGCGTTGTCGATGTCGGCGAAGATCCCGTCGGTGAGCCGGCGGGCGGCGCGGACCTCTGCGGCGGTGCCGAGTAGCACGACTCCGTAGTCGTCGGGTGTGGTGGCGGGTTGGTGGACGCCTTCGCAGCGGAGCGCTTCGGCGATGCCGATGAGGAGGCTTGCGCGGGCCTCGCCGTGGCCGTCGGCAACGGAAACGGGGTGCGTGGTGATGGTGAGTCGTGAGTGTCGGGTGCCGCAGGCCGCTCGGGCTTCGGCGGGGGTGATGTCGTGGCGGGCAATGAGCTCTGCCGCGGTGCGACGGGCGTTCTCGCGCACGGCGGCGGGGGCGGTCGGGTCGGTGGCGACGGTGAGGTGTGCGGCGATGTGGTCGATGGGGTTGGGGGTGGGCGTGATCATCTTCGGGTCTGCCTTTCGGGTGATGCCGGCGGCATCGGTCGGTGGGTGAGTGGGGCGGGGTAGCCGGGGTGCGGGGGCGGCGCGTGAGCGCCCCGCGCGGGGTCGGGCGCATCGAGCGCCCGACCCCGTGGCCGGCGGTTACGTCGGCAGGGCGCGGCGGCTGGTGGCCTTGACGCCGGGGTCTCCGATGTCGGCGCGGCGGGCGGCGGTGCGGCCGGCGTTCTTTCCGTCCCGGCTGGCCTGGTGGGTGCGCTCGTTGAGGTCGCCGAATCGCTCGGCGATGAAGGCGTCAATCCGCTTGGCGCGGTCGGCGAGGATGAGCGCTGCGCCGGGGTTGGTGGTTGGGTCGGTCAGCGGGCGGCGGCGCGCGGTGATCCGCTCGGCGACGGTGTCGCCGTAGCCGGACAGGAACGAGGAGAGGAAGTCTCGGGCGCGGCGCTGCTCGGGATCGGTGTTCGCGGCGGCGGCCTGGGCTTGGGCGAGAATCAGCGGAAGGAGTTGCCGCAGGTGGTGAACGTCGGACGTCGCACCGACCACAATCACGGTGTAGGGGCGTGGGGCGCGAGTGGGCTTCAAGATGGCGCGGCAGCCCATCGCTCGGGCGACGTCGTCCGCCAGGCCGGCGCGGGCTTCGCCGTGCCCGTCGGTGTTGAGCAGGGCGACGGGTGCACAGGTGATGCCTTCGGGGGCGTCGCCTCGGGCGGCGGCTGCCTGGTCGGCGGTGATGCCGTGGCGGGCGATGAGTTCGGCGGCCTTCGCGGCGGCGGCCTCGCGTTCGCCGAGCGGTGTTGTCTCCCTTTCGGCGACTGCGAGGCAGGCGGCGATGCGCGCGGCGATCTTTGCGCGGGGGTCGGTGGGGCTGGTCATGGTGCCTCCCTGGTGAGGAGGCACGGGGAGGGCGCACCCTCCCCGTGCCTAAAATTCTAGCACGCTATGCGGTGGCAGGCGTTGCAGCGAGGGTGGCGCGAGCGACGCGGCGCTGTTCCCGGCGGGTTTCCCGCTCTCGGTCGCTGCGCGCGATGATCTGCGCCACGGCGGCGGCGAGGTCGGCCACGGCGGCGGGGTGCTCGGCCGTGACTTCGTATGCGGCGGCGACGGTGCGGCCGTCGTGGTCGACGTGCACGCGGTGGCCGTGCAGGGCGTCTGCCGGGGCGGGCCAGTCGAGGGCGTACCCGGCGGCGGTGAGCTGGTCGAGGAGGTTGTTCCACATGATCTCTGCGGCGTCGCTCACCGGCTCATAGTTGGTGCAGGTGGGGCAGAGGCATCCGGGGTTGCACGGCTCGCCAACCTCGGCGTTGCAGGCGGCGCACTCGCCGCGCTCCTCGGGCGGGATCTCGGCGGTCTGGGCGATGTCATAGACAACGCCGGTGCGGAATTTGGGCTTGCCGGTGTCCTCGCCCGTCTCGTCGGCGTCCTCGGTGTTGTCGTCGTCGTGCTCGTCGGAGGTCTCCGGCTCGTCGGCGTCGGTGTCCTTCTTGTCCTTGCCGACAGGCTTGATCAGCCGCAGTCCGGTTTCACCCTTCTTGACGAACCGGCCGCGCTGCCGCCATCCCTTGAAGCTGTCCACGTCGGACAGGACGAAACCGCGTTCGTCCGCCTGCTGCGCTAGCAGGGCCTGGTTTCGCAGGCTGTAGGAGAGGATCCGCAGGGACACGCCGCCCATCGCGGCGTGTTGCGCGAAGCGGCGGATCCCTTCGGCGTCTTCGAGGTGCTCGGTGGAGCTGTTCATAACCTGCCGGTCACGCTGGCGGAACTCCTGGATCTGCTCGGCGCTGTACCGGCTGGCGCGCTGGCGGGGGGTGGCGGTTCGGGCGGTCGACTTGCGGGGCATGGGTGAACTCCTGTCCTGGGCCACTCGGCCCTGTACTTAAAATTCTAGCACACTTGCCAGCCTGAGTGTTAGTCAGGTCAGTCCGGTTTCCGCGTACCGCTGGGCATGGACGGGGCAGAGGGCGGCGCCGAACGTGAGGACCGTGGGCACGTCGGGGCATCCCAAGTGGTCGCATCCGGCCGGCGACATCTTGTGCAGGTCTCGCCAGAGGTTGGCGACGATGGTTTCCGTTGCGTGGGACAGGCGGTGGCGAGGCAGGTGGGCGGGCACGGGGCGGCCGTCCACGGTGAGGGTGAACAGGTCCCGGTGCGTGTGGGCGGGGACGGTGTGCCGGTGCACGACGGTCCGCAGGTTGTTGACCGTGATGGTCAACTCGCCGTGAATTTCGTTCTCGGGGTGGGGCCATGCTGGCGATCGGTGCTCGGCTCGCCATGCGTCGCCGCCGTACAGGCGGCAGACCGCTTCGGCGATTTCTCGGGCGGCCGGTTCGCAGCCGTACTCGGGGCCGGTGGGGTACGGGGCGATGGTGAGAGTATCCATGCGAGTGGGGCGGGGACGGTCGGTGGTGCTGGTCATGGTCGGTCTCCTGCGATCGCGAGTGACGGGAGCGGTAGCCGGCGTCGGCGCGCTCGATGCGCGTCGATGCCGTTGGGCGGTCCGGTCGTGCCCGGCCGCTGTCGGCGGCCGGGCACGTGCGGTCAGGTCGGCTGGCCGAGGAGGTATCGAGCCTGTCCGGTGGTGGCCCATCGCGCCGTGTCGTGCAGCATCCGTGCGGTGCGGCGGGTGAGGGTGAGCGGGTAGATGCTGGGATTGCAGACGTAGCGCTTGCCCATCTGCGACAGGTCCAGACACATCACGGCGAGTCGGAGCAGGGCGCGCATGCGGCCGGGGTTCGTGTCGGCGCACTGGTGGCGGCGGGCGTACTTGATCAGTTCCACGGTGGTGGCGCGGAAGTCGTGAGCGGTCCTGGCGTCGTTGATGGTCGCCGTGGGCCACATGGGGGCGTGCTCGCACAGATGCAGATGGCTCGTCACCTGCTCCATGTGCTGGCGGGCCTGGTCGAGCAGCTCGCACACCTGGTGGATACGGCGTTCTGCGGGCGGGGTGGTCAGGATCGGGAGGGTCATCGTGGGTGCGGTGGAGGCTGACACGGGTTCTCCTGGTTGGGTTCGGTGGTTGTCGAGAGGGGTTCGCCGGTCCTCTCGCTGTGCGGGTGGTCGGGGCGGTCGCATCGGACCGCCCCGACCGGGTGCTACCGGAAGCGGCGGCGGTGGACTCGTCGGGCGAGCACGGTCGTTTCCTCGGGGTACGGGAGGTGCGACACGGCTTCTTCCTCCATGTACGGGAAGTGCGACATGACGTCTTCGCCTAGGCGCTTCGCGTGGTACATGGCGACGTCTGCGCGGGATAGCAACTGCTCGGCGCTGGTGTCGTTGTCGTCGGCGGTGGCGGTGGCGGTGGCGGTGGCGGTGCCGATGCTGGCGGCGCATCGAAAGGTTGTTCCGAAGAAGGGCACCGTTGCTGCGGCCAGCGCGCGGGCGGCGGCGCGGGCGTTGGCGTCGCCGTGGTCAAACCCGCCATTGGTGATGATCAGGAACTCATCGCCGCTGAGGCGGCCGACGTAGGCACCGGGGAGATTCAGCGCCGTGAGGGTGTGGGCGACGTGCCGTAGGACAGCGTCGCCAGCGGCGTGGCCGTGCTCGTCGTTGATGTCCTTGAATCGGTTGAGGTCGAGCAGAGCGGCGGAGACCGGGCGGGTGCGGTCGGCTAGCTGGGCCTGGAGGTGAGCCAGCAGGGCGCGACGGTTGGGCAGACCGGTCAGGGCGTCGTGACGGGCGTCGTGTTCGGCCGTGGTCAGGGCGGTCTGGAGGCGGGCGCATCGCCAGAGCAGCGCGAGACAGGATGCAGTCGTGGTGCCGAGCAGGATTTCAGTGAGTCCGGGCACTGAGCGCTCCTCAGAGAGGTTGGTCTGGTGTGGCGATCGGTGGGGTTCGCCGTCCCGCCGATATCTAAAATTCTAGCACACTTGCTGGGTTGGAGGGGTGTTGACCTGGGGTTTTTTCGTGCCCGGGGTTCGGTGTGAGATCCATCCCGGCGGCGCTGGTCGTGACCGACCACGGTCGGTGTCGGGCTGCAACCGGGGTTTGGTTGCGGCCCGGCGCTGGCCGTGGTTGCCCTTGTGGCAGCGCCGCCGGGATGGATCGGCCCCCATCCTGGTGGTGTTCCTCCCCGGAGGGGCCGCGGTCCAGCGGCGGCACGCTGGTCCGGCTGAAGGCCATCGGCCCGCAGGGTCGATAGCTCGGTCACCGTGGTGGGGGAGAGGCCCTACGACCCGGCCCTCTGGTGATGCCGCCGGCATCACCCGCGACCGGCCGGCGCCGGCGAACCGCGGGCCGCGGTGTGGTCCTGGACGCGGAGATGGCAGGGCGAGGGGGCCCACTGGTGGGCCCCCGCCCGGTGACGGCGGGAGCAACGGCCCGAACCACGACGCAGGTACGACATCAGGGTTTTGTGGAGTCCGCGCGGGTGCTCGGGGTGGTCGCGGACCTGTGGGTGTGGGCTCCGGTGGTGTCAGGTCATGTCGTCGGTGGTGGGGGGGAGCCGCAGCTCGGCCGAGGCGGTGATGGCGTCGGAGGTCCGGCGGAGCAGTGTGGCGAGTTGGTCTGCGTCTGCGGGAGTGGGTTGGCCGGGGATCGGGTTGAAGGCGAGGGCGGCCTCGGCGATGAGGGTGGCGTGGTTGGGGTCTGCGAAGTCGAGGACGTATCCGTGGGCGGCGCGGTGGGCGATAGCGGCGGTGAGGCTGCGGGCGATGGTGGCTGCCCAGGCCGGGATCGGGATCAGGTCGTCGGGCCCGTATGACGTGGCCGTGGTGGGCAGGCTGACGACGACGAGTCGCGCGCGGCATTGGTCCGCGTGGGCGGTGCGGGCGCGGGTCGCGGCGCGGGCGGCGTCGGCGAGGGTGTCCCACCGGCGTTCCCCTGCGTTGAAGGCGCAGTCGAGGCACGTGTAGGTGTATCGGTTTGTTGCGGCCGAGGTCTGTGTGGCTGTGCTGGTCGGCATCTCCGTTCTCTCCCCGTGGTTGTCGGTGTGGCGGTTTTGGTGGCCCCGGGCGTTCATGCCCGGGGCCACCGGCGCCAGGCCGTGTTGGGTGACAGGACCCCCGATGCGCGGGGCCGTACCGGCGTGTAGCTTGCCCCCCTTATTGCCGACTGCCCGAGCGTGTGGTGATGCGCGCTGTGGGCGGGCTTGCGTATCCCCCGTTCTGTCTCCTCTCGCGGCTGGCGATTGTGGTGCCCGACGAACCGATACGGGTCCGGCAGCTGTTGGCTTTCTTGACCGCCTGTTGCGTGACTATGGTTGTCCGCTACGGTGTCACTGCCACAACAGTGGTCTGGTGTAGTGGTCAGTCAAGCACGATCCGCTAGGTCCCTGCAACTATTGTGGCGGCGCGGGGTTGAGTAACCACAATGGTGGCAAAGTTGATCGGGAAAGGTGGTCATGGCCGACTCTGGCAGGGCCGATGGGTCAGGCGCCTTCGCCGTCCGGCTGAGGCACCTGTTCGAGACGCATCTCAAACCCGGCGCGGACAAGCCGTACTCGCCGGACGAGGTCGCTAGGGCGACGGGCCTGTCAACCAGCTACGTCAACTACCTGCTCAGCGGGGAGAGGGACAACCCTACGCGTTCGGCCATCCAGCAGTTGGCCAACTTCTTCCGGGTTGAGCCGAACTTCTTCTTCGATCCGGTTACTGATACGGACCCTGTCCGTGCGGATGTGGACCCGGATCTGGAGACGATCACCGTGCTTGCGCGCCGGATGCCTGCGGGGGCGTCGCGGGCGAGCCTGCGCACGATTGTCGAGCACGTCGCCGCGTTGGAGGAGCAGAGCAAAGCACGGCGGGGCCGCTCGGGCACGTAGGTCGAGGATCATTTCAGGAGAAGGAACGTGGGGACCGCGACGAGTAGGCCTACCACGGTTCCAGCGATCACTTGGGCTACGGTGTGGTCGCGCAGTCGAACCCGTGACCAGCCGACGAGTGCCACCACGAGTGCTGAGACAAGAAGTGCGGGGCCGAATTCGATCACGAGCACTGCCGCTGAGCCCGCGGTCACCGCGGCGTGGATGCTGAGCTTCCAGACGAGGTTCGCCGCGGTGACCGCCAGGCCAAGAGCGAACATCACGACGATCATTGCGGTGACTGGCCGCGGGGCGCCGAGGCCGATCATCAGAGCCAGTCCGACGAGGACGGACAGTAGACCATAGATCAGTGGCGTCCTTCGCTGCTGGCGTACCCGGATGTGGTGGTCGGTCAGCCGGCCTCGGTGCACGCCCCACCAGATCAACGTGTTGGGGATGACGGAGCAGAACAGTGCGCCGACCAATGCCCATCCGAAGCCTGTGCTGATGGGCAGGTCGCTGGTCACTCCGATGACGATGGGCATGGCTGCGGCCAGCAGCGCTGGCGCGAACACTTCGGTCACGATGCGAGCTACCCGGAGGGTTGGTCGATGGCCCGGACTGTTGATGATGTCGTGCACGCCTCGCATTCTGCCGTCACCGTGCAGTGGCTCACTGTGCGGGCGGTGCCGCGCGGAGCCCACATCGGGGGAGACGCGGTGGGTCGTGTGATCCTCCTCGCAAGGGCGATGACGGACGACACTCCATCCATCCGGGGCGATATGAATAGGTTTCATCGTATGTGGGGTACGTCCTACGCTGAAACTTCCACGAACACAGTCTCGCGGGACTCCTGGGGTTGACCCGGTTTGACGGACAGGGTCGGTAAGTTGATCTCACGCTACCTTGCTCGTTGGCCTGCGGGAATAGGCCGTCGCCTCATACTCGGCCGGGCTCATGTAGTCCAGGGTGGAATGGCGGCGGCGGGTGTTGTACCACCCCTCGATCCACTCGAAGATCGCCGCACGGGCGGCGGCCCGGGTCGGCCACGCCCTCCGGTCGAGCAGTTCGGTCTTGATCGTGGCGAAGAACGACTCCGCGACGGCGTTGTCCCAGCACTGACCCCGCCCACCAACCGACAACCGCACCCCGTTGCGGTCGGCCAGCCGGGCGTACTGCGCACTCGTGTACTGGCAACCCCGGTCGCTGTGGAAGATCACCGGCCCGGTCGGGCGTCGGACGGCGATCGCGTTGGACAACGCCTGAGCGGGCAGATCGGTCCGTAGGTGGTCGGCGGTCGCCCAGCCCACAACCCGGCGTGAGGCGATGTCGATGACGGTGGCGAGGTACAGCCAGCCCTCCCACGTGTGGATGTAGGTGATGTCGCCGCACCAGCGGGTGTCGACCCGGCCGGCGGCGACGTCGAAGTCCCGGCGGATCAGGTCCGCCGACAACGCCGCCCCCGGGTCGGGCACGGTCGTGGTGCGCCACCGCTTCGGCGTGCGGCCGCACAACCCGGCGCCCCGCATCAGCCGGGCGACCCGCTTGCCGGAGTGCCGCCGCCCCTGGGCGGCGAGTTCGGCGCGGACCCGGGGTGCGCCGTAGGTGCCGGCCGAGTCGGCGTGGATCTGCGCGATGCGGGCGGCGAGGTCTGCGTCGTCGCGTTCCCGCCGCGACGGCCCGGCACGGTGCTGGTAGTAGGCGGACCGGGAGACCTCCAGCAGCTCACAGGAACGCTTCACGTTCCCGTCGGGCCGCGCCTTCTCCGCCTCGATGAACGGGTACACGTTCACCGGGTCTCCCTCACGAAGAAAGCCGTGGCCCGTTTCAGGATGTCGACGTCCTCGCGGAGCCGGCGGTTCTCCCGCCGCAGCCGCGCCAGCTCGTCGCGCTCGTCGCTGGTCAACCCGTCGCTGCGGGTGCCGGCGTCGATGTCGGCCTGCCTGACCCACTCACGGACCGCGGTCTCGGTCAGGTCGAAGTCCCTCACGACCTGCGCCACCGATCGGTCACCCCGCCGGCACACCTCGACGATCTCCGCCTTGAACTCCGGCGTGAACGCTCTGCGCGGCCGGCGTGGTTTCTTGCCCATGCCTTCCATGATGAACATCCTCCCGAGGAGCACACAGCCCCTCTGAGCTGGGATGTCCGTCAAACCGGGTCAGGCCCATCCCAGAAGTAGGTCTGCCTAGCTATGCTGCCCCTTTGCGCCTGCTGCCACTATTGTGGTTCGGCGCAGGGCCGGACAACTGAATGCCCGATCAGGTCAATGCTGGGACAGGTGACACCCAGGATCGGGGCGTCTCGGGGTCGAAAGGCCAGCAAGGGGAGTGAAAGCAGGCGATGCGCAAGATACAGCGGCTGATACGCCAGCTCGACGTCGACCTGCCGACGCCATTGACGGTGCAGGGGGTGGTGTCGGCCCTGGAGACGGCGCGCGATCGTCGTATCCAGGTCGTTGCCATGACGATCGATGAGCCTACGGGGCCGTGTGGGCTGTGGGTGGCGACGCCTGAGACAGACTACGTTCTCTACAGCCGCGAGGCATCGCCCGTGCTTCAGGTCCAGACGATCTTGCATGAGCTGATGCACATCGCGTTGAAGCACACTGGGAGAACGCTGCTCTCGGGGGTGGATCGGCTCTCGGGCTCGCTCAACCCGACGGAGGCGCAGGTGCTGCTGGCACGGTCGACGTCGGCGTTCGTTGACGAGCGACAGGAACGTGACGCCGAGCTGCTGGCGACCTACCTGGGCGCACGGCTGGACGGCGGCAACCACATCGGGGTCTTCGACGACCTGGGTGACGACACGGCGGCGGTGATGTATCGGATCGCTGCCGCGCTGGCGGACTAAAGGCGGGGGATACGCATGTTGGTGGCAGCTGGTCATGTCGTCGCGCTGCTGGTCGCCGTGGTGGCGCTGGTTGTGAAGCTGGGGGCGTTGCGCCGCGAGCCGTCGAACCCGAAGACCCTGGCGAGCGTGGGGATCTGCCTGGGGTGCGGGATTGCGGTCACGATGGGCTGGGCTCCGGTTCACAGCCTGATCGACAGGGTGTCGGGGGTGCCGAACTTGGCCAAGCCAATCGAGCATGGTTCGGCGCTGGTCGCGGCCACCGCGATCCAGTTCCTCTTCCTGCACCTGGGAGGCCCGCAGCGGGCGCGTCGGTTGATGCGGTGGCGGCTGGTGTTCTTCGCTCTCGTACTCGCGGTGATGATCGCCATGTTCTGGGCTGCCGACTTCCCGGAGTCAGAGCCGCTGCATTTCGCCGAGCGCTACGGAGACATGCCGCAGGTCATCATCTACATGCTCGCGTTCCTGGTGTATCTCGGGGTGTCTGTCGTGGACATTTTGCGGATGTCGCTCCGTTACGCCCGGTTCGCGGCTACCCGACTGAAGATCATTTTGCGGTTGCTTAGTGCTGGCGCGGTGTTCGGCGCGGCGTTCGTGGCGCACAAGGCCCTGTTCCTCGCTCTGAAGCTGGCCGGGGTGACACCTCCCTGGCCTGAGCCGATCGCGACGCAGGCCTTGGTCACGATGTCGGTCGTGTTGATCTGTTCGAGTCTCGTCCTTGCGACCGTATGGAAGGCGATCGACGGCGTCCGTGCCTGGCCCCGCAGGAGCGCAATGTACCGGGATCTGCATGCGTTGTGGTACCTGCTGTACCGGGCGGTTCCGAGTATCGCGCTAGACCCGATGCGGCGACCGGAGAAGGACCCGTGGTGGGTGTGGGGCGTCGGCCAGCGGCTGTATCGACGGTGTGTGGAGATCGGCGATGGCTTGCAGGCGTTGGGCCCGCGGGATGCGCAGGTGGCGGCCGTTGCTCAGCGTCGTGCGGCTGAGGCCGGCTGGGATAGCGTCCGCGCGGTCGCCGCTGGTGAGGCCGCCGCGATCTTGGTTGCCGTGCGACGGTTTGGGCAAGGGCATGTTGCCACGCAGGAGGTCGAGCCGGGCTTGGAGCCGCAGTCGACGAAGGTTGCGCATGTCGATGTGGAGGCCGATGCGCGACGGCTCGCGTTGATATCGATGGCGTTGTCGGACGGTATGGTGCTCGATACGGCGGCCGAGGTTTCTGGTGAGCCCGTCGGCGATGGGCGGTAGAGGCAGTGACGTTCTGAGGGGTGATGCCGCCGGCATCACCCCCTCTCTCCCCCAACTTTCCCGAAGCACGCGGCCGCTTGCGGCGCGGACGTAGCGGGCGCATGTGAAGCTGCTTCGCGCTTATGTGCTTGTTTGTGTCTTGCGCTACTTGGGGTCCCGGTAGTACGGGCCGACTCGATTCGGACGCCGTTGACCAGGGTCGGCGGGTGTGGTGTTGGGTAGCGCCAGCGCCGTCGGCCCACCCGTAGCTTCCAGCGAAAAAACAACGCTAAGGCCCATTGATCAGCTTCGTGGGGTGACCCGGTAGCGTCCGGTCCGTTCGGTGCCGGTCGATGTTCGGGTGGGTGGGTTGTGGCGACTCGGGACGTGTTCTCGGAGGAGGATCTGGCGCGGCTGCGGGGGTTCCCGGAGTTGGGCCGGGCCGAGTTGATCCGGCATTTCACGCTGACCGGCGCGGATGAGGCGTTCCTGCGGAAGTTCCGGACCGGGCGCAACGTGCTCGGTGTGGCGGTGCAGTTGTGCACGCTGCCGTGGCTGGGGTTCGTGCCCGATGAGGTGTCGGCGGCGCCGGCGGCCGCGGTGGGCCGGTTGTCGCAGCGGCTCGGGATCGCGATGGGTGAGCTGCGCGGGTACGGCGAGCGGGAGCAGACCCGCACCGATCACCTGCGCGAGGTCGTCGCGTACGCCGGGTGGCGCACGGTGGACACCGGCGAGTGGAAGGACTTGGACGAGTTCCTGTTCGCCCGGGCGATGGAGCACGACTCGCCGAAGCTGCTGTTCCGGCTGGCGTGCGAGTACCTGATCTCGTCACGGGTGGTGCGGCCCGGCGTGGTGCACCTGCTGGAGCACGTGGCCACCGCCCGGGCGCGGGCTCGGGAGGAGACCTGGACGCGGGTGGCGCACCTGCTCACCGACCGGCGCCGCGACGAGCTGGATCTGCTGCTGGTGCCCGATGCCTACCTCGGCCGCACCCCGCTGGCCTGGTTGGGCATCGGGCCGACCTCGTCGAGCCCGGCGGCGGTGAAGGCGGAGCTGGAGAAGCTGGACTACCTACGCCGGCTCGACGCGCACACCCTGGACCTGTCGACGCTGCCGGAACAGCGACGCCGGTTCCTCGCCGGCGTCGGCCGCCGCCTGACCGCCCAGGCGCTGCAACGACGCGAGCCCGAGCGGCGCTACCCGATCCTGCTCACGCTGCTCGCGCAGTCCGCGGTCGACGTGCTGGATGAGGTGCTGCTGCTGTTCGACCAGGCCGTCAGCGGCCGGGAGAGCGCGGCGAAGCAGAAGGTGACCGAGGCCCTGGCTGAACGCGCCAAGGGCGGGGAGAACCGGCAGGCGCTGCTCGACGAGATCCTGACCATCGTGCTGGACCCGGCGATCGGCGACGAGCAGATCGGCCCGCTGCTGCGCGGGCGGATCGGCATGGACCGGATGCGCGCGGCGTGGGCCGAGAAACGCGAGCGGCTACCGCGTGACCACGGGCATCTGGCGATGATGGACGCCTCGATGACCTACCTGCGCCAGTTCGCCCCGCAGGTGCTGCGCGCAGTGCGGTTCGCCGGCGGGCCCGGCACCGACGAGCTGCTACGCGCGGTGTCCATCCTCGCCGAGCTGTACGCCACCGGCGCACGGAAGGTGCCGGCCGGCGCCCCGGTCGGGTTCGTGCCGACGAAGTGGGCGGGCTACCTCGCCGCGGCGGCCGAGGCCGGCGACACCACCGCGTACCGCCGGTACTGGGAGATCGCGGTGTTGGTCGGGTTGCGCGACGGGCTGCGCTCCGGCGACGTGTTCGTGTCCGGCTCCCGCCGGTACGCCGACCCGGCGTCGTTCCTGCTCACGGCCGAGGCGTGGGCGCCGCAGAAGCTGGAGTTCTGCCACCTGGTCGGCAAGCCGGCGCAGGCGGCCGACGCCCTGGCCCAGGCCGACGACGAGCTGCACACCGCGCTGTCCGACCTGGAGACGCAGCTGGCCAAGGGTGATCCCGGTGAGGTACGGCTCACCGACGACGGGGAGCTGATCATCCCGCCGCTGACCGCCGAGGACGTGCCGGGAGAGGCGGACGCGCTGCGTGCTGAGCTCGCGGCGATGCTGCCCCGGGTGCCGATCGCGTCGGTGCTGGTCGAGGTCGACGCCCGGACCGGGTTCACCGATCACCTCGTCCACGCCGGCGGGAAGGTGAACCGGCCGGCCGAGCTCAAGCGCAACCTGCTGTACGTGATCATCGCCGAGGCGACCAACATGGGCCTGTCGGCGATGGCCGAGTCGTGCGGGGTGCCCTACGACGTGCTCGCCTGGACCGCCGAGTGGTACTTCCGTCCCGAGACCCTGGAGGCGGCGAACGCCGCGGTGGTCAACTACCACCACCGGCTGCCGCTGACGCAGGCGTTCGGCTCGGGCACCCTGTCCAGCTCGGACGGGCAGCGGTTCCCGGTCAAGGGCAAGAGCCTGACCGCGCGGCACCTGTCGCGCTACTTCGCCCGCGGGCAGGGCGTGTCCACCTACACCCACGTCTCGGACCAGCACTCCACGTTTGACACGAAGGTCATCGTGGCCACGGCGCCGGAGTCGCACTACGTGCTCGACGGGCTGCTGGGCAACGAGACCGACCTGCCCACCTTTGAGCACGCCACCGACACCCACGGCGCGACCCTGGCGAACTTCGCCCTGTTCGACCTGGTCGGTAAACAGCTCTCGCCGCGTATCCGCGACCTGGGGAAGATCACCTTGTACCGGACCGGACCCCGCGCCGACGTCTTGGCCCGGTACCCGCGGGCGGGGGCGTTGCTGACCCGCCGGCTCAACACCGACCTGATCACCGGCATGTGGGACGACCTGCTGCGGGTCGCGGCCTCGGTACAGGGCGGGCACGCCACCGCCGCCCTGGTAGTGGGCAAGCTGTGCTCGTCGAAGCGTCAGCAGAACGCGCTCACCTCCGCGATCAAGGAGTACGGGGCGCTGCGGCGCACCGTCTACGCCGCCCGCTACCTAGCCGACGAGACCTACCGGCGGCGCATCGCCCGGCAGCTCAACAAAGGTGAGAACCTGCACGCCTTGCGCCGCTCCCTGGCCTACGCCGGTGAGGGGGCGCTGCGGCGACGGCACCACGAGCAGCAGACCGAGCAGATGTGGTGCCTGACCCTGGCCACTAACGCGATCGTGTGCTGGTCGACGGAGTACCACGGCCTGGCCGTCGGTGCCGTGCGCAGAGAAGGCCGGGTCGTCGACGACGAGGTGCTGGCGCACATCTGGCCGACCCACCACGAGAACGTGCACTTCTACGGCACCCACGCCGTCGACATCGACGGTGAACTCGCCCAGCTCGACGCCGACGGCTACCGGCCGCTGCGCCTGGCCGACGGCGACTCGGAGCACGCCGCTGGGTAGACGCCCTCCGGCCCGGACGTCCGAGCACCGGAACCGGAGGGCATCCGCGCGGGTCAGGCCGCGGCGCCCGGTGGCGGCTGCAGGGCGGCGGCGGCCATGTGCAGACTCAGCTCCTGCACCAGGTCGTCCATGCTCTGTCCGGTCTGCGCCCGCACCAGCGACAGGGCCAGCTCGGCGAGCAGGCTGAACCCGCGAACCCGGGCCGGGTCGTCCGGGAACGCCGCGAGCAGCGCCTCGGCGCCGGCGAGGTCACCGCGGTGCTTGGCGGCGATGACGCCGGCGGCCTGCTGAGCGTGGCCGAACAGTCGGGCCGCGTCCGGGTGCGCCGTCATCACAGGCCGGGGATCGCCGGGCCGGCCGCCCGGGCCGCGTCGAACCGCGCGGTCACGTCGGCCCAGTTGACCAGGTTCCACAGCCGGTCGACGTAGTCCGGGCGCACGTTCTTGTACTGCAGGTAGTAGGCGTGCTCCCAGGCGTCGAACACCAGGATCGGCGTCGAGCCCTGCCCGACGTTGCCGTGGTGGTCGTAGACCTGCTCCACGATCAACCGCTGACCGAGCGGCTCCCACGCCAGCACGCCCCAGCCGGAGCCCTGCACGGTCTTGGTCGCCGTCGACAGCTGCGCGGCGAACGCGTCGAACGAGCCAAAGTGCTCGGCGATCGCCGCGGCCAGCTCGCCGTCGGGCCGGTCGCCGCCGTCCGGAGACAGGTTGTTCCAGAAGATCGAGTGCAGCACGTGCCCGGACAGGTTGAAGGCGAGGGTCTTCTCCAATCCGACCAGCGCGGTGTAGTCGCCCTTGTCGCGGGCCTCGGCGAGCTGGTCGAGGGCGTCGTTGCTGCCCTTGACATAGGCGGCGTGGTGCTTGCTGTGGTGCAGCTCCAGAATCTGCCCGGACATCGCCGGCTCCAGTGCGCCGTAGTCGTACGGCATGTCCGGCAGGGTGTAGGCGCCCATCACGATCCTCCAGTTGATGCAACGGCATGGCTATTGCCAAGAGTGTGTAACAAGCACCCTACCGAGCCTGACTCGGCCTGTTCCAGATCCATGGAAGTGGAACACCCGCACAGCGGCCCGCCCAGCCACCCAGAACCGCCCTTCAAGCATTCCGCAACTCGTTCCACAATCACCGTTCCGAAACGCTGGTACGGCGACGACTACCGGTACGATCCGGGAGTGACCGCCGCCGCCCCGCACCCGCCGGCCGGGCTCGACCTCGGCTACGCCCGCGTCTCCACCACCAGGCAGAGCCTCGAACGCCAACTCGACGCCCTCGCCGCCGCCGGCATCCCCGACGAGCGGATCTTCACCGACAAGCGCACCGGCGCCACCGTCGACCGCGACGGCCTGACCGCCCTGCTGAAGTACGCCCGGCCAGGCGACACGATCGTCGTGCACACCCTCGATCGGCTCGGCCGCAACCTGCGCGAGGTCCTCAACCTCGTCCACGACCTCGCCGAACGCCGCATCGGCGTGCGGTCCCTCGCCGACCCGCTGCCGATCAACACCGCCGACGAGGGCATGGGCCGCGTCGCGTTCCTGCTGCTCGCATTGTTCGCCGAGATGGAACGCACCTTCACCGCC
Source organism: Micromonospora sp. WMMA1363 (assembly GCF_030345795.1). NCBI lineage: Bacteria > Bacillati > Actinomycetota > Actinomycetes > Micromonosporales > Micromonosporaceae > Micromonospora > Micromonospora sp. WMMA1363. The sequence continues at coordinate 63,344 of NZ_JAUALB010000004.1, read as the reverse complement.
GAACGCGCCGCCAACGCCCGCGCCATCGCCGAGGCCAAAGGCCGCCACATCGGCCGGCCCGTCGCCCATCCCGCTGACCGGATCGAGTACGCCCGGCTCCTCAAGGCCCAAGGTGCCAGCCTCGGCGCCATCGCGACCAAAACCGGCATCCCGAAGACCTCGCTGCACCGCTACCTCAGCGCCGAATCCGACACCCAGGCGAGTAGCTAGATCAACTTCTTAGCGTTGTTTTTTCGCTGGAAACTACGGGCGGGCCCGTCGAGGTGCGCGGCTCATCGCTCGGTGGCCCGTGGGGTTTCACCGTCGGTGGCGTCGGTGGTTTGGTCGCGGTGCAGGTCGGCGATGCGGGCCTCGTACATTTGGCGTAGGTCGGTGATGCGGCGTTCGGCGTTGGTGTCGGCCGTTGCCTGTTCGCGGCGGGCGGCGTCGAGTTCGGCTTCGAGGGTGGCGACGCGGCGTTCGGTCTGGGTGTGGTCGCGCAGGAGCGTTTCGTGTTGCTCGCGGAGACGGTTGGTGGCTTCCTCGGCGGTGGCTCGGGCGGTGTCGGCGGCGCGGCGTTCGGCGTTGGTGTCGGTGAGGCGCCGTTCGGTGTCGGTTAGGCGCTGGGTGAGGGTTTCGAGCTGGGCGCGGGCGTCGTCTCGGGCCTGGTTGGCGGCGTCACGGCCGGCGGTTGCGGTGGCGAGATCTCGTGCGAGTTCGGCGACCCGGGTGCGCAGCTCGTCGGCTGTGGTGGCGGCTTGCTCTCGGGCGGCTTCGGCGGTGGCTGCTGTTTGCTGCGCGGTGGTGGCGCGTTCCTCGGCGCGGGCGGCGGTGGCGTCGGCGGTTCGGCGGGCCTCGTTGGCGGCGTCGCGGTCAGCGTCGGCTCGGGCCTTGGCGTTGTTGGCCTCGGTGATCCGCCGTTGGGCGTCCTGTGCGACGGTGGCCGCGCGGTGCTCGGCCTCGGCGGCGGCGGTGCGGGCCTGTTCGGTGGTTTGGCGGGCCTGCTCGGCGGTGGTCAGCGCTTCGTCGCGGGCCTCGATCGCTGCGTCCCGGTTGGCTTGGGCTTGGGCGAGCGCGGACGTTGCTTCGTCGCGGTCCCGGTGGGCGGCGTCGGTTTCGGCTCGGGCCTGCCGGGCGTCCTGTTCGGCCTGTGCGGCGCGTTCTTCGGCGGCGGCCGCTGCGGTGGCGGCCTGCTCGGCGCGCTGGTCAGCGTCCTCGCGCTTCTCCTGCACCTCGTTGGCGTGCTCGGTGGCTTCTATGAGGAGGGCTTCGGCCTCCTGTGCCCTGCGTACGGCGTCGAACCGGGCGGTGTCGGCGGCGGTGACCTTCGCGTCGCGGTCGAGTTGGATGCGAGCGATCTCGGCTTCCTTGACCTCGGGGTCGTTGATGTCGGCAAGCGCGCGGGTTTGACGTTCGATGATCCGCTTGAATTCCGTCAGGATCTTGCGCTGGTCGTCGAGCACGGTGGCGAGCGTGTGGTTGGCGAACGAGAATCCGCCTTGGGTTGGGTCAGGAGTTGATGCCGCCGGCATCACCATGCCTCGTCGGGCGAGTCGGTTGCGTTCGGCAAACGCGGTGTCCTTGTTGTGCTCCTCAAGTACGTCCTGGCTGCTGGGTAGCGGTTGGAAGCAGTATTTGTATGGCTTGCTCTGGCCCGCGTCGCGCGGCTTCACGGGGTTCTGGCAACCGGGGTACAGGCAGCCGGCGTGGTCGGGTTTCTCGCACCACAGCAGACCCTTGGCCTCGACTGCGAGGCGGCCACAGTCAGGGTAACGACAGGTCGCGGCGGCGGCTTCGGGGCGAAACTGCCGCGCATCGTCTGGGAGTGGCGGCGCGAGTTCATCGGTCATTCTCTAATCCTAGCACAACGCTTAAGCGTTTGTGCGTTCGAACGTCAAAACGCTTAAGCGTTATCGCTTTCCTATCTGGCCTGCTTCCGCCCGGTATGGACGAGCCAGCGGAGCGACGGTTTCGGCGCCGCTACGCGCTGCTGCGGGATGAGTCGGGCGCCGAAGACGGCAGTCAGCAGGGTGATCGCGGCGGTTTCGTCGTCGTGTGCGTCCCCTGGCTCGACGGCGGGCGGCTCCTGCTGGTGGGCGTCTACGCCGTGGGGTTGGCCCGGTGTGTCAGCGCCGGGCTCGGGTGGCTCGGTGGTCCAGCCGGGTGGCCACCACAGCGGTTCGTCGGGTTCGGGGCTGCGGTCGATGGCCTGGTTACGGCGTTCGGCGTAGGCGGCGAGGACCTGGCGCCAGTGGGCGCGCTCGGCCTGGTGGCGCTTGTCGAGCTGGGATAGGTGGCCTGGAGCGTCGACGTCTCCCCCGGCCTGCTCGGTGGTCTGCTCCCCTACCTGCCAGGTCGCACCGCAACCGCTAGCGGTTGCCAGCGTCGAGGTGTCGATCTTGCGGGCGAGTTTGAGGCGGGTGAGGATCGGCAGGACGGTGTAGGTCTCGGCTCGGCTGACTCCGGCGGCTCGGGCGATCTGGGCGGCGGTGCCGGTCGCGCCGCTGGTTAGGGCCTGGTAGACGCGCCATCCGGTTGCGCCGAGGAGCTTGGTGTGGGGCCGGTCGGGGTCGCGTACGCCGAACACGGCGGGGATGGGGCGCGGGTCGGGGTGGGTGGCGGGGTCGGTGGCGTCCAGGGCGTAGGCGGGTGGGATGACCAGCTCGTACAGGTCGCCGTGGGTGCCTCGGCCGCTGCTGATGCGGCGTATGGGGCGCTGGTCGTCGGGCAGTTCGCGCAGGTGGGCGAGCAGGGCGGCGGCGGTGCTGTGGTCGAGCAGGCCGGCGCAGCCGCGGGCGTAGCTGCGGGTGCCGGCCTCGATGTGGCGACGGCCGGTGCGCCAGGCCAGCCAGGCTAGTGACCAGAGCAGGGCGTGGGTGTTGTGGCGGGCGCGGCCGGGAACGAGTTGGTCGGCCACGGGGGTAATGGTCGCGAGCCAGCGGCGGGCGAAATCACGTTCTGTGCTCTCTCGGGAGTCCCCCCCTGTGTTTTGGGGTGCTTGTGTGGGGTGTGTGGACGGTGCCGTGGCGGCGGCGGTGCGGGCCTTGGTCCACTCGGCCTGTAGGCGGCGGCGCCAGTGGTGGCGGTAGCGGCCGGTGTAGAGGGTGAGCAGGCCGGGCCACTGCCCCGTCTCGATGCGGTCGAGCACGTCACCGATGGTGTAGCCACGTCGGGCGGCGGCGCAGAGGACGGCGTAGCACGCCTCGGAGCGGGTCCAGGGTTGGCCGTGTGCGGTGGTGCGGTCGGTGGGCCAGATGCCGTGTTCGGCGATGTGGGTGTGGGAGGGGCTGAGGGGGCGCCTCGCTCCCCCGGTGGGCGTCGTGGTGGTGGGGCGGGCGGCGACGTCGGCGGGGTCGATGGGGCCGACCAGTTCGGCGAGCAGTGTCAGGGCGCGGTCGACGAGATCGTGGGCGGACCGGCGGGTGACGGCCTGGACGGCTTGGTCGAAGGGGGTGACGAGGGTGCGGTAGCGGCCGTCTTTGCATCGTGATCCGGGGCCGGTGAGGCATCCTTCGGCGAGGTTGACGGTCGGGCTGATGTCCAGGGTGGGCCAGAGCCGGCGGCAGGCGTGGGCAAGCTGGTGGGCTTGGCGCAGGGTCATCGGCACGGACAGTGGCACCCACACGTGGCGGCCGCCGCTGGTGGCGGTGTCCACGATGGCCCGTCCGCCGAGACGCGCAAAGAGGCGGGCGGCGTCGGCGGCGTGCTCGGCCACCGTGGCGGCGCTGTGGCCCTTGGGGTCGAAGTCGAGGCCGATCGCCCATGCCACTCCCCCGCTGCCGAACAGGCGCAGCGCGGCTGGCCTGCTTGGCAGGTTGGTGGTGAGTGCCTGGTCGGTCGGGTAGATGTGCCGGCGCAGGGGTCGGCTGTAGCGGCGTAGCCGCATGTGGGGGCTACGGGTGAGGTGTGGGGTGAGCGCTTGCCATGTGCGCTCGGCTATGGCGTGTGGTTCACCCTCGGTGGTGCTTCCTAGGCTGCTAGGCGGTTGGGGGTCGGGCGGCGATGCGGTGGGCATCGCCGGTGGGTGGGCTCTCGCTGGCGTCAGGCCGGGGAGAGGGGTCTGGGTCGCAGGCACGGATCGACACGCCTGGGTGTTTTGGGGCGTGCTGATGCGGACCGGCGGAGTGGGTGCTACCGTCATGGCAGCGACGCCTCCACAGGCATAGCGCTACTCGGTTCGGGACCACCGCGGCGGGCAACCAGGGGATCTCGGACTGAGTGCGATGTGAATTTGTCAGAGGTGGGCCGGAGGTGGGACTTCGGCTTACCTCGCTGGGACGCCCCGGTCTTGGTGCCGGGGCGTTGTCATGTCTGCTGGTGGGCCTCCCGGGGGGTCAGGCGGCGTAGGACTTGTCGGGTAGGTCGAGCTGGGGTGCCTGCTCGGGGCGGGTGGCCCAGAGGGGCAGACCGGTGTCATCCACGGGCATGCGGGCGAGCAGCCCGTTGATGACGGCCGATGCGCTGGTGCCCATGGCGTCCATGGCGCGGAGGAGTTTGACCGCCTGGGCGGGCTCCAGGGTCGGGTTGGGTCGCCAGGTGGCTCCTGACGTGATGTCGTACGAGGGCGGGTTGCCTCGCTGTGCGGATCCGAGCCGGGCTCCTCTGCGCGCCATGTGATCATCTAACCATGGCCGGGTCGGTACGTACCACAATTTCGGCCGGCGTGTTGTGGTCAATGTGGTCGGCATTATTTGGGCGTTCCTCCGGGGCGGTTAATAGACGGATATGTGTATGTGGTTGGTGTGCCATCCGCTTGGGTTGTTGCCTCCCCATGGGTTGTTGTAGGGGTGCCATCCGTCGGCGCGGGTCCAGATGCGGCGGTACCAGATGACGTACATGATGCCGAGGCGATCGGCGTTGGCGACGGCCCAGGTCGCGAATGCGTCGCCGGTCTGTCTTTGGCTGCCGGTGGCGTCGCCGCCGGCGGTCATCATCCAGTCGCAGGCACGGCCCTTGGGGTGCTCGCCTCGGTGGCCGGGGCGGTAGCAGCCGGGGTCGGGGTAGCCGGCGGCGGTGGTTTGGGTGACGAGGTGGGCAAGGCGTGGGGTGATGCAGCCGCTGCCGGTGGTGGGGTCCGGTGCGATGGTGCAGGCCTCGGTGGGCCAGGAGCCGTCTGGGTTGCGGGGTGCGGGGTCGGCGCCGGTGGTGGTGATGCGGGCGCAGTCGAGTTCGACGCCGGTGAGGTCGCGGATGACGGTGATGGCGGTGGCGGTGTGCTGGCGGTAGTGGTCGGGGTAGGCGCTGTTCTGGACGGCCTGGGCGGCGACGGTCAGTGGCATGGTCTGCCAGCCGGTGACGTGGGTGAGGGCCTCGTAGAAGCGGCTCGTGGCGTAGGTCGGATCGTTGACCTGCAAGCGTGTGCCCCACCAGGGCGGCGTCTGCTGGAATAGGCCGCTGGATCCGTGTGGGTCGGGCTCGGTGACGTTGCGCAGGCTCGATTCCTGCGCGGCGGTCGCGATGGCCACGGCCCATCCGCGTGCGGGGACGGCGCGCTGCCGCCCGATGTCGACGATCAGCTGGGCGTGAGCCTGTTGCTCGGCGTCGAGCGTCCACGTCCGACCCTCGGGGGTGAGGCAGGTGGTGGCGTCGGCGGCCGTTGACGCGGGCTGGACTACCAGCAGGACTGCGCCGACGAGCAGGACCAGGGCGGCGGTGGTGGCGAGTGCGGCGTGTTTCATGGCCTGCTACCCACCGCCCAAAGGGTGCGCATTGTACCACATCTGAGGGGATCTGCAACTCCTTTTTCTCTGATCGTCTGCCGATCTTCGCGTCTGGCAGGCGATCAGGCGGGGCCGTCGGCGACGTCAGGCGCGAGGTGGGCGGGCGGGGCATGGGTGACTGTGGGTTGTCGCGGTGGTAACACTCGCAGCATCCTTCACACGTTCGGTCCATAGTTGGGTACCATACTACGGTGTCAACTGATGAACAGGGTCTCATTGAGCCTGCGGGGCTCTTTCCGAATGCCGATCGGGCGCGGTCCTACGGAGCGCCGCCGGCTGCCTTGGCGGAGCCGGCGGCCGCGGGGGGCGCGGGGCCGGAGCGATCGGATCCGGCTGCGCTGGTGGGTGATGCGCAGGAGCCCGGGGGTGATGCCGGCGGCATCACCGAGGCTGGTGAGCGTCGGCGAGGTGCGGCGGAGGTGGGCCAGGCGGGACGTTTCGATGGGGTTGTGGCCGGGCCGCCGGCTGTGTGGGGCTGGCGGGGGGCGGCGAACCGGGTCAGTGGGGGGCTGCTGCGGTTGAGGCCGGCGCGGAGGGAGGCCCGGGTGCGGGCCGACGAGGCGCGTGTGCTGCGGGGTTTCGCGAGTACGCAAACCGTGGTGGTGGCGAATCCGAAAGGCGGGGCGGGGAAGACTCCGGTTGCAATGTTGTTGGCGGCGACGTATGGCGCCTATCGCGGTGGCTATGTTCTCGCCTGGGACAACAATGAGACGCGGGGAACCCTCGGATTGCGTGCGGAGGCCGGGGCGAGTAATGGTGCGGGCACCGTTCTCGGATTACTCGGCGACGTTGATGATTTCCTGTCGGCGCGGGCGAGTGTTGGTCGTCTCGGCCGGTATGTGCGACCGCAGAGCGCGTATTTTGATGTGCTCGCCTCGGATGACGCTCCGGGCCGGATGGAGATAGTCGACGGGGTGGCGTTCGGACGGCTGCATGCGGCGTTGTCGCGGTTCTACCGGTTGATGGTGATCGACACGGGCAACAACGTGCGGGCGGCGAACTGGTCGTCGGCGGTGTGGGCTGCGGACTGTCTGGTGGTGCCGACCACGGTGCAGGCCGATGTGGCTGACACCGGACTGTGGATGCTGGAGCACTTGCAGCGGATGGGCCGGGATGACCTGGTGCGTCGGGCGGTGGTGGTGGCGACGTGCGCGGACCCGGCGGTTGATCGGGCGATCCTCGCTCAGATCAGGCAGCTGTACGGGGAGATGGTCCGTGAGGTGGTGGTGCTGCCGTTCGATCGGGCGATCCAGCCAGGAACGCGGATGTCGTATCGGGCGCTGTCGGTGAGGACGCGGCAGGCGCTGCTGCGCGTGGCGGCGGCGGTCGTCGACTCGCTGTCGGTGGGTGATGAGCAACGGGGAGAGGAGCGTCGTGCGGCTGGCGTATGAGTTGTGGGGTCGTGTCCTGGCCGCGCCGGATCCGGGTGGTGGGGTGCAGAACCCGCTGGACGGGGTGACGCCAGACCTGGGTGTGCTCGGGGGGGCGTTCCAGTCGACCTGGGTGCGTGTGGTGGGTGGTCTGTGGGCGTTGATGATCGCGGCGGCGGCGGTCTATCTCGGGGCGGCGATGCTGAACATGGCGCAGGCCCGCAGGGTCGGGAACGCGCACATGATGTCGGAGGCAGCGGGGGATGTGAAGCTGCGGGCGGCTGCGCTCGCGGGGCTGGTGGGCCTGCCGGTGATTGTCGGAGCGATCATCACGGTGGTCGGGTGAGGACGGTGCTGCGGGGGTGGGTGGCGCTGCCGGTCGCCGTGGTGGTGGGGGCGCTGATCGCGGGTGTGGTGGTGTCTGTGCTGCCGCGTGGCGGGCCGGGGGTGATGCCGGCGGCATCACCGTCGACGTCGGGCAGTGCGTCGCCGGGGGGCCGGTCGGTGGCGCATCCCGTTCCTCGGTCGCTGGAGGTGGGCGGTGTGTCTTCCGGGTACGGGGCGACGCGGGTGGGTGAGGCGGGTGTTCCTGCTGGTTTCGCGCGGTCGCCTGATGGTGCGGTCGCCGCCGCGACGGCGTGGTTGGCCACCGTGGAGGGGTCCGCGACGTTGGATGCCCGGCGGCGGGGGCTGATCCTGGCCGCGGTGGGGGATCCGCGGTTCTCGGCGGCGGCGGGCACGCGGCTGGCCGACCGGGCGGCGGCGTTGGGTCTGCCCGCGTCGGGGCGGCCATCTGCGGGGTATCTGTCGGCGACGGTGTGGGCGGACCGGGGCGCATACCGGGTTGCCTCCTATGACGGCGGGTCGGCGCGGGTGGATGTCTGGCACCTGTACCAGCTGGGTGTGGTGCCGCCCGGGGGTCGGCCGGGGCCGGGTCGGTGGCGGCGGGCGGCGGTGTCGCTGCGGTGGGACGACTCGGTGCGTGACTGGCGGTTGACCGCGGATTTCGCGTTCGCTGACGGGCCGGATCCGCGTGTGGCGGCGCCGTCGCGGTTGGAGCGGACGGCGCTGTTGTCGCGGCTGGGTGAGGGTTGGCGACTGTATGCCAACACCGGTGAGTAGGACAGGGAGAGACGATGGCGCGAGGTGGAGATGGGGTGATGCCGCCGGCATCACCGAACGGGCGGCGGTCTTCGGTGTTGCCGGTGCTGGGCGTGGTGGTGGCGGCGGCGCTGGGGGCGGCGGTGGTCCTGGTGTGGCGGGCCGGGGGGCACGGGCCGTCGTCGCCTGGTGGTGCGGCGGTGTCGGTGGAGGCGTCTCCGTCGGGTGCGGCGGTGTCGGCGTGTCTGGGGGGTGCGGATCCGGCGCGGGCGGTGCGGGAGGCGGTGACCGCGCCGAGTGGGCCCGAGGGGGCTGCGGGGACGGCTGCGGCGGTCGTGCGGTGGACGGAGTCGATGGCGTTCGGTGCGGCGACGGCCGAGGAGACGATCGGGATGATCGGCGATCCGCTGGGATCGCCGAAGCTGACGGCGCTGTATGAGGGGCAGGCACCGTATCTGGCGCAGATGACGGCGTCTGCGGCGCATCCGGGCCGGGGCGCGTGGATGGTGTCTCCGGAGCCGCTCACACCGACGGTGACGGTGCTGACGCCGGTGCGGTGGTCCACCCAGGAGGCTCAGCATCACGACTGGCGCGTGATCGACGTGCGGTTGATGCGGCAGGGGGAGCGCTGGGCGGTGGTGTCGGCGGACACCGCGGTGGCGGTGCCTGCTGGCTTGGAGCCGCTGCGTGGGACGGATGTGCGTGACGGGGACCTGGATCGGCTGGCCGCTGCCCTGACCGCCGGTGGTTTTCAGAGGTACACCGGTGACTGCTAGGGCCCGTGCGCTGCTCGTGGTGGTGGGGTTGGTGTTTGCGGTGATGCCGGCGTCACCGGCGCGTGCGGATGACGCCGAGGACCGCGCGGCGGCGGAGGTCGCGGCGGAGCGCTGCGCGCAGATGCTGGGGATGGACGAGGTGCCTCGTCAATACCAGGAGGAGTGCGAACGGAAGCTGACAGAGGATCTGCTCAGTGGCCGCGCTGGGTCACCGCAGTGGGCGGACAGCGTCTGTGGGTGGGTGCCGGATCTCCCGGTCGTCGGGAATCCCTGCAAGGCGCTGGCCTCGTTGATGGCCGGGGTGTACGAGCAGTACCAGGCGCGGGTGGCGGACCTGCGGGGCGTGGCGGAGGCCATCACCGATCCGGTCAATTCGGCGTTGCTGCACCTGGCGCAGGCGTTCGCCGACTCGTTGGAGTCGTTGCTGTCGATGGTGTTCGGCGAGTTGGTGCATCTGAGTTCGCCGAATATCGCGTCGGAGAGCTTCCTGACGACGTACGCGGCGGGTGCGGGGATCGGGATGTTCGTGCTGGTCGTCATGATCATGCGCGTGTTGTACCGGGCGTCCGCCGGTGATGTCACGGGAGAGGAGTTGGCGGAGTCGCTGTGGCGGTGGGCGCCCACGGCGGTGCTGTTGGTGATCTTCGGGCCCGCGGTGGGCCATCTCCTGGTAGGCCTCAGCGACGCGGCGTCAGACAGCATCCTCGACTACTTCGCCAGTGACATCGCCTCGCTGGCGGCCAAGCTGGGGGTGATGCTGCACCTGTCGCAGGTGGGGGCGTTTCCTGGTGGGCCGTTGGTGGCGCTGTTCGTCCTGGTGATCGCGTTCTTCGGTGTGATTGGGTTGATCGGCGGCCTCCTGGTGCAGGTTCTCGCGCTGTACTTGACCGGGGCGGTCATGGCGGTGGCGTTCGTGATGCTGGTGGACCCGGGCACCCGGAAACGGGCGCTGCGGCTGCCGATGACCTGGATGGCGTTGGTGTTCGCGCGGGCGCTGCTGTTCTTCCTCGTGGGAGCTGTGAGCCGGCTGGCGGACTCGGCGTTGACCGTAGACGCCATCCATGATGACGGGCTTCGAGCCTTGGTCACGGCGCTGACGGCGGCGCTCGCGCTGTTGATCGTTGGTCTCGCACCGTGGACGCTACTCAAGTACGCGCCGGTGTTGCCAGCCGGCGCGAGCGAGCAGGTGGGGCGGGCGTCACGGTCGTCGTCTGGGGGCGCGTTGGGCTCGGTGGCGCAGTCGACGATGCTGCACCTGTCGCATCGCCGCTATCAGGACCCGTCGTCTGGCGGGATGGGTTCGCCTCCCGGTGCGAGACCAGGCCCAGCCGCGAGTGCCTCACCGCCATTGTCGACGGGAGGACCTGAGACCTCGTCTGGTGCGGCGGCGCGGGCATCCTCACCGGCGCAGGCATCACGAGCGGCGGCGAGCGGCGAGCGGGGGCAGACGCCGCAGACGGGGTCGACGTCGACTACAGACACACCGGCGGCCGCTGCGGGGATGCCCCGGGCAGCAGCTGATGGGGGCCGAGCCGGTACCGGCGCAGGGGCTACCACGGCGGGAGCCGGCGCAGGGGCTACCACGGCGGGAACCGGTGGTACCGCCGCCGCAGCCGCGCTGATCGTGCAGGCCGGGGACGCGGCCAAGCGGGCGGCGCAGGACAAGGCCGAACGCGCAAGTGATGTGGTGAAGGGGGAGTAGGTGTCGGCAACGGTGGGGCGGACGGCGCGGCTCGGCGGGGAGATCCGCCGCCGTGGGCTGTTGGGTGGCAGCCGTAGCCGGGTGGGCAACGTCGTGCTCGGTGGTGCGCTCGGCGTCGGGATGCTGCTGGCGTTGGGACTCAACGGGCTGGTCGGGATCGGTGCGGCGCTGCTGGCTACCGGTGGCGCGTTCGTGGCGACCCGGCAGAGCGGTGTGACCGGGCGTTCGCCAGGCCGTGAATTCGCGGTGCGGTGGCGGTGGTGGCAGCGGCAGCGCCGGGGCGAGACCACGCTGCTACCGGTGCACCTGGCCCAGCCGGTGCCGGTACCCCGGTCGAGAGCGCAGCGGCGGGCGACCGCGCGGTGGGCGCGCACGGTACGCGACGAGGCACCAGGACTCGAGGGCTTGCGGTGGTTGTCGGCTGCCGGCGTCGATGCCGCCGTGCTGCTGCACGAGCCGGCGGGGGAGCGGCCGTATCTGTCGGTAGCGGTCGAGGTCGACGGGCAGCCGCCCGGATTGCGCGCGCAGCACGACTATGACCGAGCGGCGGCAGCCTACGGACGGCTACTGGCACGGCTCGCTCGCCAGGGCGGCCTGATCTGCGGGGTGCAGTCAGTGACGCGGATCGTGCCGTTGGACTCGGCCGCGCACGAGCGGTGGGCCGCCGATCATATCGACCCGGACGCACCGACGGTGTTGACAGAGTCCTATGCCGAGTTGGTGCGGATGACGGCAGGAGTGTCGGAGATGGTGCGGCACTACCTGGTGATCCGGCTGCCGCTGTCGGTGGCGTTCGCGGCCGAGGCGCGCGGCTACGGCGAGGGTGAGCAGGGGTGGGTGGGGCTGGCGGTAGCGCAGGCTGAGTGGGTGGCGAGCCTGGCGGTAACGGCAGACCTGCGGCATCCCCGGCTGATGACGGTCCACCGTATGGCGGCGCTGCTGCGGCATCTGCACGACCCGAGTTGGCCACTGGACCAGACCGTTGACGTCGGCCCCGACACCTGGCTGCGGCCAGCGGTCGCGCACCGCCGCGCCGTGTTGACCGACGGCAGGTGGTGGCATCGGGTGGCGGCTCTACCGCGGTCCGGTGTCACTCCCGAACCGGTACACACACGGTGGATCGCGCCGTTGCTCCACGGCCTTGATAGGCCGGTGCACCGGACCATCAGCGTGTGTGTGGCGGTACAGCCCGCCGCGCGGGCCCGTCGCCAAGCACGGGAGGACCTGACTGTGGATCTCGGTCTCACAAACGAGGCCGTGCGGCGTGGCGCGGTCGACGACGGCACACGGGCGGTGCAGATGTCGGCGTCGGCACAGCGGCTGGCAGATCTCCAGCCCGGGTCTGGCGTGCACGGTGCGATGTGGACCGGGTGGATCTGCGTGTCAGCACCGAGCATGGACGACGTCCTGCGCGCGTCGACGTCGGCTGCGGACGCGGCCGGCGAGTGCGGAATCGGGCACCTCGACTGGCTCGATCGACGCCATGACGAGGCCTTGCCGGCGACCTGGCCAGTCTGGCGGGGAATGGAGGTACCAGAGTGATCACGGGGGAACACCGACACCAACAGCAGGCAGACCCCGCAGTGATGCCGCCGGCATCACCCCCAACCGGCCACCACGCAGACCCCGCAGTGATGCCGCCGGCATCACCCCCAACCGACCACCACGCAGACCCCGCAGTGATGCCGCCGGCATCACCCCCAACCGACCACCACGCAGACCCCGCAGTGATGCCGCCGGCATCACCCCCAACCGACCACCACGCAGACCCCGCAGTGATGCCGCCGCAGCCATGGCGGTGGCGGCGGTGGAGGATGCTCGGTCGGCTGGGCTTGTACTCGCCGCGCGTGGCGGGCATTCCGAGTACCACCCGGCAGGCGGAGGTGCTATGTACAGCGATCTCCGCGCCGCCGACCAATGTCGAGGGCTTGGCCAACGGGATTGATCTGACCACGGGGCAGCCCGTCTACCATGATCCGTTCTCGGCGTACGAGAACAAGATCGTATCGTCGCCGAACGTGGTGGTGCTTGGCGACCTCGGCGAGGGCAAGTCGAGCTTGCTCAAGACGGTGTACGTGGTGCGCCCGTTGACGTTCCGCCGCCGGCGTGCGGTCGTGGCCGACCGGAAAAGCCAGGGCGGCGAGGGCGAGTACAGCGAGCTGTGCCGCCAACTCGGTGGCACCCCGGTGCGCTTTGAGGTGGGCAGCGGAGGTAGTCGAATCAACCTCCTCGACCCGGTGATCGGGGTGTCGGCGCAGGAGGCGACCCAGGTGGCAGGGCAGCTGCAACTGTTGCGGGCTGTGGTGCACGCGGCCAGTGGACGAGAGCCGGACTCGTGGCAGGGTGCGGCGCTGCGCGCCGCGCATCTCAAGGCGTTGCGGGCGGCGGAGGTTGAGCAGCGAGTGCCGGTACTCGACGATGTGGTGGCGGCGCTGACGCACCCGCCGCCTGGCCAGGTCTTCGGGGAGAGCGCGTCGCCGGCGGTGCGGGAGCGGTGGGCCGAGGCCGCACTGGGGATGAAGTTCGATCTTGAACGGTTGATCGGTGATGACCTGGCTGGGCTGTTTGACGGGCCGACGACGTCGGACGTGACGATGGCCGCGCGGCTGACCACATTCGACCTGTCTCAGCTATCGACGGAGGGCCCGGCGATCCCGCTGGTGATGACGGTGATCAACACATGGCTGACCAACATGCTGCGGCGGGAGCGCGGCTGGCTCACCACGTTTGTAGCGGAGGAAGGGTGGCATCTTTCTGAGGGGGTCGGCGCGAAGATCTTCCAACGGAACGCGAAATTGTCCCGGGGACTCGGGCTGGCGAATGTGGTGGCGCTGCATCACGTGTCCGACATCCCGGAGGATTCGCCGGCTGTCGCGATGTTGCAGGAGGCCGCCACTGTCTACCTGTACTCGCAGGCCCGGACCGCGGACGCGCAACGATGCCTTGACCTCTACTCGCTGCCACCCGAGTTGCTCGACGAACTCATGGCGCTTCCGCAGGGCGTGTGCTTCCTCAAGATCGACACTGGGGCGCCGATCATGATGCAGCACCTCCGGTCGGCGTGGGAGGTGGGCATCACCGACACAGATGCGGCGATGAGCGGGATGTCTCGGGACGGCACCGCGTGATGCCGGCGGCATCACGCAGCGGCGCTGGCGGTGGGGGGCCGCTGTGGCTGTTGCTCGGGTTGGTCGGTGGGGTCATGGTGTTGTGGCATGTGGCGGTGCTGGTCGCGGCGGCCGTTAGCGGGGTCGCGGTGCCGACCGTGCAGGACTCGATGGATGCTGTGCTGCGGGCGCCGGCGAATCCATTGGCGGGATATGACCGGCCGGTGCCATCTCCGTGGCTCGTGTGGCCGGGTTTCGGCGTTGGGGTGGCGGTGACGGCAGCGGCGTGCTGGTGGTGGTCGGCGCGACGGTATCGACATCGTCGCCGCGAGGGCATGGGGACCAGGCGGGCGCTCGCACCGTTCCTCGGTGAGAAGGCAGCGCGGAGGTCAGCAGGGCAGACACGACCGAGAATGGCGGACAAGCATAAGGCTGCGATCGAGGAGGTGGCGGTGGTGCTGGGTACTGCGGAGGGCTCAGAGCAGCGGCTGTACGGGCAGCTGGAGGACTCAATCGCAGTGGTGGGTGGCCCCCGCTCGATGAAGACGGCGGCCGTGATCATCGATATGGTGCGGACATCGCCGGGGCCGACGGTCGCGGTGTCCACCAAGGCTGATGTGCTGCGGGCGACGTACCTGGCGCGGCGCCGTCGGGGGCGGGTGTGGGTGTTCGATCCCGGCGACGTGGTGGGATGGCCGACCGGGCTTCAGTGGTCGCCCGTGGCCGGGTGTGAGGACCCTGATGTCGCGATGGCCCGCGCCGAGGGGTTCGCTGCTGCGGTCCCGCGCAGCGCCGAAACCCGCAATGGTGACTTCTTCGAGAGTCAGGCGCGAGATGTGTTGCGCTGCTTCCTGCACGCCGCAGCGTTGGACAGGGCGACAATGGAGGACGTCATCAAGTGGGGCTATCGCATCGACAGTCCGACGTTGCCCGCGCGGGAGATCCTGCGGACCCATCCGCGGGCGGCGCCGATGTGGGCCGAGGAGTTGGAGGCCCTGACATCGGGGGATGCACGTGAGGGCCCGTTGGACTCGACGCGGAAGACCTTGCAGAGGCTGTTAGCCCCGTTCGCGTCTGCGCGGCTGTTGCGGATGTGTTGTCCGCCGGCCGGCACGGGTTTCGACGTGCAGGCGTTCTTGGAATCAACGGACACCCTGTATGTCGTGGTCGGCGACGGCACGACGGTGGCGCCGCTCGTGACGACGCTGGTCAACGAGATCATGCGGTTGGCGCGGCGGGTGTCCCAGCGGATGGCACCCCCACGGATGGATCCACCGCTGCGGGTCGTGATCGATGAGGTCGCGCAGTGCCCATTGCCGAACCTGCCGGCACTGATGTCGGATTCGGGTGGACGGGGCGTGACGATGGTGATCGGTTCGCAGGGGCTCGGGCAGACCCGGGCCCGGTGGGGACGAGATGGCGCCGCTGAGGTGTTTGCCTCCGCAACGACTAGACTGATCATGGGTGGCACCAGTGAGCCCGAGTTTCTCGCCGAGCAGAGTCAGCTAGCTGGGGAGGTGGACGTGGCCAGTAGCTCGACGACCGTCAGTGAGCGTGGTGGCGTGTCATCGACCACGGTTTCACGGGAGCGGCCACGGGTACGTCCACATGAGATTCGGGAGCTGGCGCCGGGCAACGCGCTGGTGTTGTATCGACAGGCACCGCCGGTGATCAGCAAGTTCGTGCCGTACTGGGATACCGACTGGGCGGACGAGGCCGAGAAGAGCGCAGCGAGGGTAGCCGACATCGTGGCCGGTAGGGTGCAGGAATCCCCGTGACACCGGACCACGGTGACCTGCTGGCTGACCTTGGCGATGCCGTCGTGGCGATGGACGGACGGCTGGCCAACATCGAGGGGTTCCTGGCGTCTACACCGCTTGGGGGTGCGAAGCCTCGGGGAATCCGCCGGCGACGGACGCGCTACCGGCTGCCGGCGAACTCGGCGGTGCGTGTAGCACAACGCCGACAGCGTCAGGCCACGACCAGCGTGGAGGGTACTCATGTGACGATGCGGGTGGAGATGCTGCACGAGATCCGCCGGTTCGTCGACGCTCTGAACGCGACATACGAGTTGCAGCTGTCAACGCACGCGGTGCCGCCGTGTTGGTATGAGCATCCGGGGGCGGTGCGGGAGCTGGCGGCGTTGATGGCGTCCTACCAGACCGCGTACAGCCCGAGGCGGGGGATGGCAGCGACCGATGCCCCCAACGTTTGGCATGATCGGGTGCTGTGGCCGTGTCTGCGGCGACTGCGAGAGGAACTGGGGTTGCGCGAGTGCGTGGCCAACGGTGGGCATGTAGCGCGGCGGCGGAAGGCCATCGTTACCGATAGCGGGTTCGATGCGGCCATCGCGCGACTACTTGAGGGAGCAGCATGATCACCGCCACGGTGCGGGCGGTCAGGGACAGCCTGAACCGGTACCTCGAAGGTTGGCGGCGTCCTGGCGGCGATCTCGGCGTGGTGTACGTGGGTCTCTACGGCACGCCTGAGGCCATCCTCGCGCCGCTGCCGATCTGGGATGCGGTGATACGGCGCCTTGCGGTGGAGATTGACCGGCGCAGCGTGGGGCAGGTCCAGCAGCGGCTGGCGCATGGAGCGGGCCCCGCGCCGACCACCCTCGTGGAGCTGGCGCGGCTGGCCGGGGTGTCGGAGCTGCCCATTCCGGTGCTCCGGAACCGGGGTATGCCGCGTGGCAGCACAGATCTTTCGGTGTGGACTCCTGCCGTGTCGGACGTGCGGGCCATCGCCGAGAATCCGGCGGCGGCATCCGCTGCCTTACGAGTGATCGCGGAGGTGACCCTGGACCGCGCCCCCTATCAGGCGTCGCATGCGGGCCAGGGGGTCCGGCTGGCGGTATCCGATGTGGACGGCATGCATGCTGTGCTTGTGACCTACCGGCCAGCCCCACGCCCGGATCACCGCGGCGGTATGGCCTCTCGGCCGGTGGTCGAGCTGATCGGCGTGGACAGCATCAGATGGTTTGAGCAGGACCAACACGAGGGCCCCGACGGTGAGTGACTACGCGGGCTCGCCGTACTTGGCAACGTACGCCGCGTAGTTCTGCGCAAGGACGGCCCCGCCGGCCTCGGCGGTGAGGTGGTCAACCGAGGCCACGACGCACACCTCTCGGCCGTCGACGGCTGACGTGATCAATGCGATCCGGCGGGCCAGGTCGGCGACGACGCTGGGTGCCGACTCGACCAGCAGCTTCCCGTCGCGGTACGAGAACCGTGGCGCCCGGCCAATACCGGCGCTGCGCACCTTCCTCGCCAGGAAGCCCGCGTGGCTGTACGGAAGCGCCGGTCCTCGGTCAGCAGCAGGTAGACCCGTTCGGAGTCACCGCCGTAGCCGACCAGGCCGGTGCACGGCTTGATCGGTCCGTCCGACTCCCGGACCAACACCTCGTAGACCCGGCACTCCGAGCAGCGGAACAGGTCGGTCTCCTGCTCGTACTCGAACTCGTGGCCGCCGAACGTGTCCGGCTCGTTGGCTACTGGGCTCTCGGTGCTGCTGCGGAGGGCCTGGGTGTACTTGCCGCCCTGGCGCGCGGCCTCACGGGCGCGTTGCGCGGCGGTGGACTGCTTCTTCGGCACGGTCGATTCCAGCCTGGCGGTACTCCCACGCTTCCCGCCGACGAGGACAGGGCCGGATGAAAGGTCTTCTGTGCTGCTGCGCGGGCCCCGGAGGACCTTGGCCGACTGTGCCTCGGGCGGCGTGGGCGCCCGAGGTTGCGGCGGACGGCGGTACGCATCTGGCCGTGGTGTCTCACGATAGTGCACCCCTGCTACCGCAGGGTCAGCAGCGCACGTCAACGGCGGGGGTGTCACCGGCCGGGTCGTCCGGCTCCACGGACGGCAACGACCGCCGGTCGGCGGCCTGGCGGCAATCTGCGCCGCCAGGCGGTCCCGGGTGAGCTGTGGCGGGACGGGTTCGGGCAGGGTCTTGTAAGGGTGCTGCGGGGAGATGCCGAGCAGTTTGGCGATCGACGACATCGACCGGTTGGGCTCGGCGAGGAGTGGGGAGCGCGGCTGAGTGGGCCTGGCCCCGAGCGGACTGCGGGGGCCGCGCGGTCTATTGCTGGTGTCGGCGTGCCGTTCCCTTGGTGATGCCGCCAGCATCACAAGCATGCTCGATCGTGACTCTGGGCTCAATAGTGTTGTTCAACCCTGAGTTTGGTACCTATTATCGGGCTGGACTTTCGGGGGTGGGATGAGTGGGATCAGGTCGCCCGGCATTGCCAGCGAGCCCGTGCCGCGACTGGTGC
Organism: Micromonospora sp. WMMA1363; assembly: GCF_030345795.1. Lineage (NCBI taxonomy): Bacteria > Bacillati > Actinomycetota > Actinomycetes > Micromonosporales > Micromonosporaceae > Micromonospora > Micromonospora sp. WMMA1363. Next base: position 45,325 of record NZ_JAUALB010000004.1, on the reverse strand, counting down.
GGCTGGTGTCGCAAGGCTGCTACATGGGGGCGGTAGCGGCGGGGGCCGTGGCGGTCGGCGTCACGGCCAGTTGGGAAGGCAGTAGCTCGGTCGGATCGGTGTTGGTCGACGTACTCACGGTCCTGGTCATGGTGGTCTCCGCAGTGGGCGCGGTGGTGGCGGGCTTGTCGGTGGTGGAGACGGGACGGCTGGCGGGTGTCTGGGCGGTGGTGGCCGGATCGGGAGCATCGGCCGTGCTGCTGCCCGCGGTGTTGGGTGATCGGCTAGGGCTGGATGGGCGGCTCGCGAGCACCGGTGGGGCCGTGGCTTATGGGCTCGCGTTGGTGTGGGCGGCGCGGCACCAAGATGTCCGCGTCTGGCTGGCGCTCAGGCGCGAGCACCGCGAGCAGCAGGTCCAGGACCGCCCGGACGCGGATCTGTCCTACACGGAGTGGACGTGATTGGAAGACAAATGGGATCTGGCGCGGGTAGTCAGTGCGGCGAGACGGTGAGTGAGTACGCCAGCTACATGCAAACGGACGTGCTGCGGGCGCTGCAACCGGACGATCCTGATGAGCAGCTGTTCGTGGTGGTGCATCAGGTGTCAGAGCTGTGGCTGGTCGTGGCCGCGACAGCGATGGATGCCGCCGCGCGGCATGTGCGGGTTGGTGAGATCGGGGCGGCTGAGATGGCGACGCACCGCGCGGGCGACGCGGTCGGTCGATTGCCGGGGGCGTTGCTGATGCTAAGCAGACACTTGACGCCGCAGGGGTTCGCCGCAGTGCGGCCCCGGCTCGGGTCGGGGTCGGGGACCGACTCGCCGGGATGGGCGCAGCTGGGACGGGCGGGGCGTCGACTGGACGAGGCGTTTCGTGCGCGGTGCGCGGCTGCGGGGGTCTCGCTGCTGGAGCTGTGCCAGGGGCGGGCGGAACACGAGCTGGCTCGGCTAGCCGAGCGAATGATGGACGTGGATGCAGCGGTACGCGGATGGCGGATGCAGCATTACCTGCTGGCGGAGCGGCTGGTGGGGCGCGGGTCGGTGGGGACGCAGGGCATGCCGGTGCGGACGCTGATGATGCTGGCCGACCACAGGTACTTCCCCGGTCTGTGGGCGGCCCGGGGCGCGGTGGGGGAGAGGGTCGGATGATCTCGAGTTCCCCCACCGCGCCTGCCAACGTGATGCGGTCGGCGTTGGGTCTTGCCGAGGATCGGGTGCATCTAGCCAGTTGCAGCTACGCCCCGCCCTGGGCGGGGCTGGAGGCCTCGATGCGCGCGATGCTCGCGGCGATGGGTGCAGCGGCCTGGGAGGTGTGGGAGTACCAGGTGGAGCAGCTGCGCGACAGGGTCGCTGCGTCGATCGACGCCGGCCGTGACCAGATCGCGTTGATCGCGGACGTGACGACAGGTGCGTTCCAGGCGGCGTCGACGGTGGAGTTGACGTCCCGCCGCCCGAAGATCGTCGCGGCCAGCGCCGAGTTCGCCGGGGTGATGCACGTGTGGATGGCCCAGCGGGGTGCCGAACTCGTCATCGTCGGTGACCGTGACGGCCGCGTGAGCGCCGAGGACTACCTGCGCGCGATTGATACGCGGACGGCGCTGGTGTCGGTGCCTGTGGTGTCGTACCGCGATGGTGTGCGGCTGCCGGTGCGTGAGATCGCTGCTGCGGCGCACCGTGTCGGCGCCCGCGTGTTCGTCGACGCCTATCAGGCGTTCGGGGTGGAGCCGCTGAGCGTGCGCCAGTTGTGGTGCGACTGGCTCGTGACGGGGTTCGGCAAGTACACCTTGGGTCTGCCGGGTGTGGCCGCCGTGTACGAGCGCGAGGTTGGGGCACGGCAGCCCGTGCTGACCGGCTGGCAGGGGCGGTGTCCGCAGCATCGGTGGGATCCGTGGCGGCTGGACTGGCCGCACACCGCGCGGCGGTTGCAGGCAGGCACGCCGGCGGTGCCGGCGGTGTACGCGGCCAACGCAGGCCTGTCGCTGCTGTCCGAGCTGGATCTGCGGGCAGTGCGGCGGCACGTGACGATGCTGGTGGGGCATGCGCGGCAGCGGCTGCGGGATGCCGGGGTGACGGTGAGCACGCCCGTGCCGGCTGAGGAACATGGCGCGCACCTGGCCGTCCGTGAGTCGCGGCCGGAGATGGTGGCACGGTGGCTGGCGGATCGTCAGGTGGCGGTCGCTCCACGTGGCGGGGTGGTGCGGCTCGCGATGCACGCGTTCGTCACGGTGGCCGAGGTCGACCGGGCGTGCCATCTGATCGCGGAGCTCCACGCTCGTGAGGCTCGTCGATCGGCGGGGGTCGCATGAGCGGCGTCGCCGAGATGGTGGACGAGTGGCTGCGGGGGCCGCGGCGTGCCGACGACTACCCGCATATGGCCGTGATGGGCGAGATCCAGCGTACGGGCAAGCACTTCCTGTCACCGGATGTGGTGGGGGCGTTGCAGCGCACGTGGCGGGAACTGCCAGCCGTCCAGGGGTCGTACGCCGCCGGCCGGCGGCTGCGATGGTGGCTGGACGCCGTGCTGGACAAGGCCGACGGCAGGCACTGCTATCGCACGTATCTGGCTTTGGCGTTGCTGCCGTTGCCGACTGCTGACGATGACACGTTGATCCAGGATGCGGCCTCATCGCTGCGGTACCGGGACCGGGTCGTGGTGGGGCTCGTCGCTGACGCGATGCGCTTCGAGGGCGCGGCCTCATCGCTGACGATGCGTCCGTCACCGGCGCTCACCGCCAAGAGGATTCGGCTGGGATGGCGGGTGCTGGAGCCGATCGTGCGCCGGCTCGGTCTGAGTCAGGAGACCGTCGCGGGAGGCTACGACCCGGATGACGGGTGGCGTCGGGTCGCCGGGGAGTTGGACGAGGGCGAGCGGCGGGCGTTGGCGTGGTCGATGATGCCCGTGTCGACGGTGCATGACGAGCGGCTGTTCATTCGGCTTCTCCAGGCGTGGGAGGCGACGTTCGCCGCGGTCACGGTCGACCTGTCCGCAGTGGTTGGCCTGTTGGAGGCGGATCGGCCGCACGACGCGGCGGGCAGGCTGGACGCGGCGGCCCGCTTGTTGCAGGAGTCGGCACCGCTGTTCGCGTTGGCCGCGACCATGCAGGTGGAGGCATTCCACGAGTTCCGCCGGTTCACCGAGGGCGCCAGCGCCATTCAGAGCCACAACTACAAGTTGGTGGAGTCGCTGTGCCGCAGGCCTGAGCTGGCCCGGTTGCAGTCGATCGCCTACGACGCCGCACCCCGTGTGCGGGCGCGGGTGCTGGCAGGCGAGCCGACCATCGATTCGCAGGTGCGGGCGCTGCGGCCGGAGACTGCCGATGAGGTGATGGCGCCGGCGATGGCCCGGTTCGCCGACGCCCTGACCTCGTGGCGGCGAACGCACTACTCACTCGCGGTCCGGATGCTCGCCGGCGAGCAGGGGACCGGGTACACGGCGGGCACGCCCTACCTTGACCAGGTGCGGCGAGCACCGGTGTTCAACAGCACCTACCCCGCCCGTCACGACGACAACGGCAGACGGGGTGGGGCCGAGTGATCACCCGCACCGGTGATGCCGGCGGCATCACCGACCGTCTGACTGGCGCGAATCCCACCTGGGTGGGGCTGCGTTGGGGGCTGCTCTATGGTCCGGTGACCACGGGTGTGCTCGCCGCCGCGGTGGCCCTACCGCATGCCGGCGACAGCGCCGGTACAGCGGTGACCCGCGCGTGGCTGCTGTCGGGGTACGCCATCGCCCTGGGTGTCGGTGTGGTCATATTCGGACGAGTCATCGACTGGTGGGGGGTGCGGACCTGCCTCGCCCTAGGCTCGGCGTACATGCTGATCGGGGCAGCCGTGTGCCTGGCCGGTGGTAGCCCGTCCACGCTGCTGGCGGGACGAATGGTGCTGGCCGTGGGGTCAGCAGCGGTGGTCCCGGCGGTGATGAGCATGAGCGCTGGCGTCGATCCCGCCGACCGGGGCAGGGTGACCGCGATGGTGGCGGCGATGATGGCCCTGTGGGTGGCGATGGCCCCATTGATCGGGGGCGTGGTGACGGCGCTGGCCGGGTGGCGGGCGGCACTCGTACTGCCCGTGCTGTCGGTGGTGATGGCGCCGGCGGTCATCCGGAACGGTCACGGCCGGGCCCGGCGACGTGAGGGCCGGGTCGATGGATTCGGGGCGCTGCTGCTGACCGTGTGCGCGGCGTCCATTCTGGGTGTGCTGCATGCCAGGCTGGTGACCACGACCCTGGTGCTGACGCTGGCCGCCATCGCGGCCTGTTCTGGCGTGTGGCTGTGGTGGTGGATCCGCCGGCGGGACGATGCCGTGATCCCGACGGGCCTGGTTGACGCTCTCGTCCTCCGCGTGTGTGTGGTGGCAGCCTGCGTATACGCGGTCCTGTTTGGGATGAGCACGGTCGTCGCGCAGGCGCTCGCCGGGCGGGGATGGGCACCGATGGCGGCCGGGGCGGTGCTGGTGCCGGGCGCGATAGCCGGCGCGGTACTCGCCCGGCAGCGACGGTGGAACCTCGACCGGGAGATCCAGCTGACTGTGGTGCTCGTCGTCTTGGCCATGGTGCAGATCTCGGCGCTGGTGCTGGGGCCGGTCCCGCCGGTGCTGGTCGCTGCCGCTGGTGGGGCGTTCATCGCGGTCTCGGTGGGGCACCTGGTGATCGCATCTCTGGTCAACGCTGTCAGTCCGGACGCGCGCGGAGGCACAGCGGGACTGGTCTATTTCGCGGCGTTCGCGGGCGGTGCCGCCGGGACCGCCGTGGTGGCCGCGTCACGCGACGAGGCTCAGGCCCTCGGGAGTATGGCCCTGGTCTCACTGATCGGCGCCGTCAACGCCGTCGGCGGTCAACGCTGGCAGCGCCATCACTGATGCCGGCGGCATCACCGTCCTACTGCCCACGGCTTCTTGACGTCCGGGCTGCGGGCCGCCGCTTCCGCGCCGCCTGTCCCGGCCGGCTGGCCGCCCCCGGTCCCTAGCCAGGCATGAGTGGGATCGGCTCGGTGACGCATGAGCGTTGGTGGGTGATGCCGGCGGCATCACCCGATCCGTGGGTCGGCTGTCGGCGTGCCGATCGGCGCCACACTGGCCGGCGGTCACGTCATGTTGCTCGCGAGGGGCTAAGCAGGCCCTCGATTGCCGTGCTGGAGGCTTCTATACTCGGCAACCCATGATCCGATCGGGTTGTGCGAGCGACCCGAGACTGCGAAGGATGGTCGTCGTCACGTTTTGGTGTCGCGGGGGACAGCATCAAGCGCCTGGGGAGTGGGACATGGGCAAGACAGCCCTTCGACGGCGGTGTGAGCGAATTTTGTCCGGTCTTGATCTGCCGGAGCCGTTTGACATCGACGAGCTGTGCCAGCGTCTTGGCGAGCAGCGGGGGCGGCCCATTCACCTCGTCCCGATTGAGCTTCCGCCGGGCGGGGCTTGCGGTATGTGGGCAAGCACAGCGCACTTTGACGCGATCTTCTACCAGGCGAACACCAGCCCGCTACACCAGGCGCACATCCAGGCCCACGAGATTGGGCACATGATTTGCGATCACAGCGCCATCCCCGTCGACGGCGCGGGAGCTGCCCTGCTGCTGCCAGGTCTCGACCCCGCCCTGGTGCGGCACATGATGGAACGCACCGACTACACCGGTCGTGAGGAGCGGGAGGCTGAGGTGCTCGCGTCCCTGCTGCTCGAGCGCACCAGTTCGTGGACTCCCCGGCGAGCGAACCGTCCACCGGACGTGAAATCGATTACCCATCGCCTCATGCGTTCGCTCGGTCATGGAGGCCAGGCGAATCAATGACCGCCATCGAGCAGGCAACCGACCAGTTCAACGTCCTCTACCCGGTATGCGCGGCGGCGGCGTTCGCCACTGCGACCTATCGGGTCTGGCGCCTGCGTCAAGACCCGCGCAACGTCGCTCTTGCCGGGCTGGCGGGGTATTTGGCGTGTTTCGTGTCAGCGTTCACCTTCGCTACCCCCGCCGTCTACAGCAAGGTCGGCGAGCTGACCGGTGTGACGAACCTGGCGACGCTGGTGGTGTATGTCTCCGTCATCGGGACCGCACTCGCGCAGACCGCCGTCCAGGCGTGGTGGCTCCATCCGCGGAGCCGGGCGGTGCCCGCGATCAGGCGTCGGGTCGCCTTCTTCGCCGCGACGCTGGCGGCTATGGCGGTGCTGTTCGCCCTCGCGCCGGTCGATGACGCCGAGCATCCGGTCGACTTCGACGCGCACTACGCTGACACCCCTCTCGCAGCGGCGTTCCTGCTGATCTACCTTGCGGCCTTCAGCGCCATGCAGTTCGACCTGGCCATCACCTCACGCAGGTGCGCCAGGGCCGTGGAGGACCAGACGTGGTTACGCCGGGGGCTGCTCACCGTTGCCGCCGGAGGGCTCGTGTCCCAGGGATACGCCATCATCAAGGCCGGCACGCTGATCGGTCTGTGGGCCGGCCCCAATGAGGTGCTGGAACGGTGGAACATCCAGGCCGCGCCTATCGCCGCCAGCATCGCGGCCTTGCTGATCACCGGTGGATGGATCATGCCGGCGTGGGATCGGCAGCTCGACGCGCTGTCGGGCTGGCTGCGGCTGATCGGCACCTACCGGCGGCTGTACCCGCTCTGGGTCGACTTGTGCCGCAGCACTGACAACGAGTTCGCGCTGGACAAACCCACGTCCCGGCTAGCCGACACGTGGCACGCGGCGCGTGACGTCAAGATGCGGACCTACCGCCTGATTGTCGAGATCCACGATGCGCAGCTGGCCCTGCGGCCGTATCTCGACGCCGCCGAGGCCGATCGGGCCCGTCGCAGCGGCGAACACGCCGGCCTGTCCGGGGTCGAGCTGGAAGCCGCCGTCGAGGCGGCGACCCTCGCCGCCGCAATCGCCGTGAAGGAACGCGGCCATCCGACCGGCGGGCAGCCGATCACAGGCCACACCGAGGTCGGTGGGGACCTTGCCAGCGAGGTCGACTGGCTGACACAGGTGGCTCGGGCGTACAAGGACTCGCCGATCGTCGCCGCCGCCAGGCTCCAGTCGTCCATGAGAGAGATGGCATGACGTCACGACCGGCCGCGATCTTCGACCACCGCCTGCTTCATGACCCGCACCGGCGGTACAACGCCCTGCGGGACCAGGCCCCGGTGCACCACGTCCTCACGCCAGACGGAGCCCCGGCGTGGCTCGTCACCCGCTACGACGACGTGCGAGCAGCGCTCGGTGACCCCAGGCTATCGGTCGACAAGCGCTTCAGCGGCACCGACGGTGAGCACGGGTCGTCGCTGCCGCCCGAGCTGGGCGCACATCTGCTCAACCGCGACCCGCCCGATCACACTCGGCTCCGGCGTCTGGCAGCTGCCGCCTTCACGCCTCGCCGCGTCGCCGACCTGCGCCCCGCCGTCGAGAGAATCGTCAGCACACTGCTGGACGGTCTCGCCGGCCACGACCACGCGGAACTGATCGGCTCCCTCGCGTCACCGCTGCCTTTACAGGTCATGCATGAGCTACTTGGCCTACCCACCCAGACCAGCGTCGACTTTCGGACCTGGACGAACACGCTGCTGTCCGCCGAGGCCAACCAGCCCGCACAGTCACGATCCGCCATGGCGAACATGCGGCGTTTCCTTATAGAGCAGTTGGCGCACAAGGGAGCGCACCCCGGCGACGACCTGCTGACCGGTCTCCTTGCCGCACGTGACGACGACGACCGGCTCACCGACGATGAGCTGGTCGCGATGGTCTTCCTGCTGATGTTCGCCGGCTACGACAACTCCGCCGCGCTCATCGGCAACGTAACCCACGCTCTGCTCACCAACGCAGAGGTGCACGAGGCGGCGCGCGCTGGATCGCTTGCCCTTGACGAACTCATCGACGAGGTCCTGCGCTGGAATCCCTCTTTTCCGCTGGCGGTCCGACGATTCGCCCGAGAGCCCATCACCATCGCCGGTCAGGCGATCCCCGCCGGTGATCGCATCTGGCTGTGTCTGGCCAGCGCGAATCGAGACCCCGCACAGTTCTCCGAGCCCGACGAACTCGGCATGCCCGGCGAGCGGCGCCCGCACCTGTCATTCGGGCACGGCATCCACTACTGCCTGGGCGCACCACTCGCCCGCCTCCAGACGACCGTGGCCGTCACCAGCCTGGTAGCCCGCTTTCCTGGGATACGGTTGGCCGTACCCGCCCACGACATACGGTGGCGGGAATCGTTCCGACTACGCGGACTGGTCGCCTTGCCGGTTCTCCTGTAGGGCGACGATGGGAGCGCGGTCCCGCTGCGGTCTTCGTCCTTGACCACCCAGATACTCGGCCGACGCGGGGTCAGCGGCGACCAGGCCCTGCGCCTAGGGAGGTGGTAAGTGCATCTGCCGTCAAGTGGAGGAGGTCGGCGACGGCCGAGGCCGAACCGCGTTGGCCCGGAATCGGCGCGAAGGCACGCGATGCCTCCGCTATCCGCGCCGCGTCACCCGGGCGGCCGAAATTGATGATCCCGCCTGCATCGGCCCGGTTGGCGACAGCCGCAGCCAGACCTTGAGCGATGACCGCAGCCCACGCCGGCACTGAGATCATCTGGTCGGGTTGGTAGGCATCGACGGCTGTAACGCCATCGTTGGAGCGATCCACGCGAACCGTGGTTCGATCTGCGTCATGCATTCTGGGCCACCCCGTGTTGGCTTACCTCGATCATGGTAGAAACGCCTCTCCGCGTCGGCGCCGTTGCGGACCCCGGTGCAGCCGTCGTCGGGCGACAGCGTCGCTCCCTCGCGTGCGCCCCGTGTCGCGCGTGGAAGCACACCCAGGCTGGCCGCAACATACTGTGGTAGGCCCACCCCCCGGTTCCGGCTACCGTGGTAGTTGATCGTCAACGACTTGCAGCATAAGCTCTGGCCAACCCGACGTTCAACACGTAAGTAGTTTTCTCATGGCTCCGTGAGCACTACAGTAGCCACGGATGACGCCGGCTGGGAGGATCGCATGGCCACCGCGAATGAGCCGAATGCCACACCGCCCACCCTTCAGGACAAGATCAACGTACTCGTCGAGCTGCCCCTACCGCCTGAGTTCACATCGGACTCTCTGCGATCCCCCGACAGTGTCGGTGAGCGCGTCAGGGCTATCGCCACGGCTGCTGGGATCTCCGAGTCGCTTCTCAACGCACTGCGCCTCGGACAACGCGACAACCCCACCAAGGCGACGATGCAGAAGCTGGCCGACCTCTACAAAGTAGATCCCGCTTACTTCACCGACGGTGCGCTCGGTACCGAGATATACCGCCAGCTTCGACTTTTGCAAACGTTGGCCGAGATCAAGAAAGGCCACACTCCACAGCTGAAGGTCGCTTTCCGTAACCACTTCGAGCTGTCCGACAAGGGTGCCACCACAGCCTTGCAGATGTTGGAGCAGCTACGCGATCTTGAAGCCCAGCACCAGCGGCCGACGTGAACCCGTGACATTTGCGCCAGACCAAGCCGGGCCTAACGACGCTGAGGTCGACCGACTGAGTTGCCCACGCCCGATCGGGGTCTGCACCCGCGTGATGCCGGCGGCATCAGGCTTCCTCTGATAGCGGGAGTATTCCTTGGCATCGGGCCAGGTGCAGGTGCCGGCCGGAACAAGGTGGCTCTGACTCCTCATCGGCAACAAGGCCTCATTAGAGTTCAGACCGGGAATGGGCATGTAGCCCCATCGGGGTGATGCCGGCGGCATCACCCCGATGGGGCTATCGGCCGTTTGTCATGCCTGCCCCTGATGCTCTTGTGGACGGGATAGGGCTTGTCGAAGATGGCGTCCTCGGCCGCTTGGGCGAGGGTGGCTTGGGTGGTGACAGGTATGCCGAAGTTACCGCCGTAGGGTATCGAGCCGAGCCGGCCGTGGCCCGCGTGATGAGGGCTTCACTGGTGGTCAGGGCAGCTTCCAGGGCGCTCGCCGACGAGGTGGGCATTGGGCGGTCGAGTCCGGCCCGGTTAACCACGGTGGTCAGGGCGTCGGCCTGTTCGGTGGTGCCTGCGGAGATGCAGGCGTGCGTGAGTAGGTCGCGGGCGGCGTAGCCGTCGCCGGCGTGGAGGACCGTTCGGATCAGGTGTAGGGCGGTGCTTGTTGCGGCCGGATGATCTAGGCCGCCGATGGCATCGATGATCGATAGTGCTAGGCGGGTACGGAAGACCACCAGTGTGGCGTCGGGTCGGACGTTCTGGTAGCTGCTGATCAGCGCTAGCTGCCCTGTGATTGTCGGTGGGGGGCCGGTGGGCCGGGTGAGTGCGACGAGGCAGGCGGTGACTGCTGCTTCCCACGGTTCGCCGGGTTCGGTTTCGTCGAGTAGGGCTTGGGTTTGGGCTTGTTCCCCGCGGATGGCGTGGGCGATCACGGCGACTTGGCGGCCGTCGAGCATGCGTCGGCCGATGCCGCGGTGGCGGCGGAGTTGGGTTTCGGCGTCGTTCCAGCGGCCTGCGGTGGTGAGGGCGCGGGTGCCGTCGGCGAGTTGGAGGCTCCAGAGCCATTGGGTCAGCTCGCGGTGGGTGTCGGGTGCGCGGGTGAGGGCTGCGGTGGGCACGGTGATGCCGTCGATGACGGTGTCTGTGCGGGTCCGAGTGGCCTGGAAGAGCTGGTCGAGTAGGAGGACGGCGGTGTCGCCGTCACCGTCGCGGATGTGGAGCCGGGCCAGGTTGATCAGCGGTTCGAGGGCGAGTCGGGCACGTCGACTGTCAGCTGGTGGATGTTTCAGCCAGACGCGGGCGTGCCGGTGACACCAGGTACGGGCCAGGTCGGGTTGGGCGCAGTCGGAGGCGATGAGCGCCGCTTGGTTGCAGACGCGGGCGGCCGCGGTGAGATCATGCTCGGTGGCGGCTTGCTCGGCGAGTGCGGTGAGGACCCTGATTCTCGCGGTGAGGGCGGTGCATGGTGGTCGCGACCGGGCGATGAGTGGGAAGCGGCGGGCGACCGGCCCGGTGGGGTCCATCATGGCCGACGGCCAGGGTCCGCATCCACGGCACCGTCCGTTGAGGCCGCGCTTGACCCGCTGTGCCGATCGTGGGCGGGTGTCCCGTCGAACACGACGGTGGTGGCGGTGGTGGCTAGGACGGCTTGTGTGGTGGCGGGAAGCCCGAGCCGGTTCCACGCGAAGATGACGTGGTGGGCGAGGATGTCACGCAGGCCTCGGCGCAGTTGCCCGCTGGCGTTGAGCCGGGCGAGGTCACGGCCGGCGCTCGTGTACCCGGCGAACCACTGGGCTGCCGCAGCCAGGGCCGCGTCCGGGACGGTGAGGGTGGTGGTGTCGACGGTCATCAGGCGCCGCACAGCGGCTTGGAGGTGCGCGTCGTCGGTAGGTGTGGGCGGGTCGCGGTGGGCGGCGACGCGGGCCCAGACGTCGCCTTGTTCGTACCAGTCGAGGCCGGCGGCGCGCAGCATCGTGCTGCACAGCAGCAGCGTCAGCTCGCGTCGTCGCCGGGTGGTGGGCTGGTCGCAGGTGGCGGAGAGATGTGCGAGCAGGTGGCGGCTGTCGTGGTGCCAGAATCGGTGGGCGATGTCCATGGCGTGGGTGCCGCCGAAGGCATGGGTTTCGGGTTCGTAGACGACGTCGATGGCCCCGGTGAGGAGCTGGGCGTGGCACATCGCGTCGAGATGGTTCCGCAGGTAGGTGTGGGCGTCGCTGCTGGTGGGTAGGTAGCGCAGCCGCCAGTGAGCCGCTTTGCGGATGAAGAACCAGCCGGTGAGCAGCCCGCGGTCCTCGGCGGTGGTGAGGACCGGGCAGAGGCGGGTGACGGTGGTGTCTTCGGCGTGTTCGGGGTCGGGGAAGGTGATGGTGATCTGCTGCCAGTGCGCGGGGGCCATGGTCGTCTCCGGGTCAGGCCAGTAGGAGGACGGTGTCCCAGTCGGTGGCGACGGTGCCGGTGCCTACGGTGTGCAGGGCGAGGGCCGCGCCGGCGGCACCGTCGAGTAGTTCCGGGTCGGCGACGGATCCGGCGGACAGTTGCCTGGTGATTTCGTCGGTGAGTCCGGGGAGTTCGTCGGCGAGGTGGTGGGTGCTGGCGTGGGCGGTCATGCGCCAGGCGGCCTGGAGCAGGCCGGCTTTGCCGTGGCACAGGCCGACGTCGGGCAGCAGTGCGCGCTGGGCCGGGTCGCGCAGCGCGTCGAGGATGGCGGCTTCGGCTGCGTGGTGGCGGGTTGTCTCGCCGAGGGCGAGGCCGGCGAGTTGCTGGGCACGGGCGGTCCCGGCGATGCCGTAGCACCACGATGGGCGAGGCCGCTGCGGTGTCTCGATGCGACGGCTGGTCGGGTCGGCGGTGAGGTAGCCGGGCCACCACCAGCCGTTGTCCGTCGGCTGACGCCACTGGTCGGTCCAGGCGCACAGCCGGGCGAGCGCCTCGGGCACGTCGGGTGTGGCGGCGTCGCGGAGGACAGCGAGCGAGAACAGGGCGATTATGGCGCTGATGCCGTGGGCGACGCCGAGGTTGCCGTGTCCGGCCGGGTAGTGGATGGGATCGGCTTCGCCGGTGAGGCCTGCGGCGAGCCACCACGGCGGCACTGCGGCATGCCTGTGGGGGCCAGCGCTGGTTAGGGGTTGGGTGAGCCGGGCCAGGTAGGTGAGCACGTCGCGGGTGAGCGGATCCCCGGGGTGGCGGTGCAGGTGGTAGACCCCGATCCCGGTGAGGCCGTGGATCAGGTCGAACTCGCGCATCGTCAGGGGTTCGCCGCGGTCGATGCGGGTGTGGGCGGCGGCGAGGCGTTGCTCGGTGACGGCGGTGGTCTTGTCGTCGATCGCGGCGCGCACGTTTCGGTAGTGGCTGGTGCCGGCGGCGGCGAGGTGCAGCACGAGGCCGAGGGCGGGGGCGCCGTGGTAGAGGTTCGCGTTGGGGCCCGTGCTGACCGGTTCGGAGGCCGCGAGCGTGAGCCAGGTATGCGCGGTGGCCGGGTCGCCGTGCCCGGTGCGGGCACGTTCGATGTGTAGCAGCGCGATCCCGAGGGCGCCGCCGGCCAGCGACTGCGGCCGTTTCCGTGCCGGCCCGGGGTCTATGACGGTGTGGGGGTCGGTTAGGGCGTCGGCGACCGCGGTGGCGGTGGCTAGGGCGGCCGGGTCGGTGCGGCAGGTCATTGGTGGCTCCGTGATCGGGTGCTCCAGCTCAACGCGGCCGCGCGGGCGAGGTGCAGGCAGACGCGTTCGCTGTCGGGGTGGGGGCCGGCCATGCGGGTGTGGTGCAGGTGCAGCAGGTCAGGCAACAGGACGGCGATGGTGGTGGTGCTGGCGGTGTGCAGCTTGTCGCGGTAGGCGGCCAGGGCGTCGCGGCGGTGCTGCCATGCCGTGAGGATCTGGGCGCCGTCGGGCAGCGCGGCCAGGCTGGTGTGGTCGTGCGGGTCGGCGAGCCGGACGGCCTGTTCGTACATTTCGCGGGCTGGCGCCGGCCGGTGGGTTCGGGTGTGTTCGGTCAGCCACCGCAGTCCAGCGCGGGTGTCGCCGATCGCGGCGAGGGTGAGGTCGAGCAGGCTTGCGGCGGTCATCGCCCGTAGGTCGGGGCCACCGCGTGCTTCCGTAGTGGTGAGCTGGGTGAGCGCGGCGGCTGAGTCGGCGGCGAAGTACGCCTCGGCCGCGGCGAGTGCGGCGGGTCCACCGAATCGGGCGGTTTCGGGATAGTCGGTGTCGGCCTGCATGTGGGCGATCAGGCCGGCGTGGCGCAGCTCTCGCGCCCATCCGGCGATCCGGGGCGCATCGACGGGGCCGGTCAGGCGCAGCCGCAGGTGCGGGTCGGGGTCGCCGTAGCGCAGGAACCACCACCGCACGTCCGCGTCGAGGGTGGCGAGCAGGGTGGGGAGGTGTCGGGTGAGGACAGCGGCCTGCCGGTCCGGGTGGCCGTACAGCTTGAGGTAGAGCCGCCCGGGGTCGCCGGGTAGGTGGCCGTGTGCGCGGACGTCGACGACCGTGTCGGCCCAGCGCGGCGGTGGGATTGGTGTGGTGGTGGCCGCCAGGGGGATCACGATCTCGTGGGCGTGGCCGCCGATCCATCCGGCGCTGCCGCTGGCGGGCGCGGCGCGTAGCAGCGCGGTGTCGGTGCGGGTGAGGTGATCGCGTAGCAGCGCCTGGTGCGCGGGTTCGGTCAGGTCCAGGCTGATGCGCTGGTCGCCGGTGCCGAGGTACACCGTGTGGGGGCAGCGGACCGTCTCGCGCCAGGCCGCCAGGCCGTCGCGCCAGGTGGTCCAGTCGGCGTCGCGTCCAGGAAGGTGTTCTGCGGGGAGGTGCCAGCGGGCCGGGGCGAGGACCGTGCGGCCGTTGCGTACGGCCGGCAGGAACGGTAGGTCGGCGGCGGCGCCCCAGTCGAACACGGTGCAGGGCCGGGCCAGGGCGGTGGATGCCTCGGTGAGGAACCGCACGATCGGCTGCATGTGCCGGGTGGGCTCGACCGCGTTGAGCAGCATCGGCTGCACCACCCGCCGCCGTGACACCGACACCAGGTAGAGGCGCTGCGCGTCGGCGGTGACGGCGACGTCGCGGACGTCGATGTGGTGCGGCTGGTTGTCGTGGTACTCGCCGAGCGGCATCAGATACGGAAGGACCTGCGGGGCGCGGGCGACGTCCTCGGTGATCGTGTACGGGCAGGCGGCCGATACCTGGGTGACCAGCGCGCCGCGGGTCAGGGTGGGGATGGCTGTGTACTGGGCGGCGAAGCGGGCTCGGTTGGCCGGGTCGAGCAGGTCAAGGAATCGGCCGGTGGTGGTGCCGGCGTGTCTCGACACTCCGACGATCGATAGGGCGAAGTCGCCGCGTGTGACCGCTTCGGGACTGCGGGCATGTACGCGCACGGTCAGCTCGGTGCTGGGCTGCACCACGCCCACGGGGTCGGCGCCGGCGAGGTCGGCGATCGTGGCGTCGTCCAACTCGAGTTCATGTTGGCCGGTGAGCGCCGCGTGCTGCGCCAGGGTCAGCAGCCTCCGGTCGCGTCCGGTTAGCGCGGTCGGCGGGGCGGGCGACACGCCGCCGAACCCGGCCGGGTAGCCGAGCCCGACATCCGAATCCACGGCCTCGCTGACCGGGACGATGGCGTGCGGGCCGTAGCGTTCCAGGAACCGGGTGTGCCACGCCTGCCAGCCCCCGGCGACGGGCGGTGCAAGACGGGCGAGCAGCCCGGCGACGCGGGCCGCCTCGTCGGCCACCGCGTGCGGCACGACCACCGTGGCGTCCAGCCGCAGATCCACCATCACCGGGTTGGTGTTCGCGGCCACGCCGGTCAGCGCCTCACCGAGTTCGCGGTGTGCGGCTGCGGTGTCGGCCGGGGCTGCGGTGTCGGCCGGGGCGGCGGTGTGGTGCCAGGCGGCGTAGCCGGTGCGGCGGTGCAGCCGCGTCAGAACCGCCCGCGTCTGGGCCAGGCCGGTGTGGTCGTCGCTGATGCCGTCGGCGTCCCGAAGCACGGCGTCGAGCTGGGCGATGAGGTGGGCCAGCGGGCCGGTGACGGTCATCGCTGGGCGCAGGTTCGTCAGCAGCAGGCGCTGCGTGATCAGCTTCGCGAGCAGCGACTCCACCAGGTCGGGACCGGCGGTGAAGTCGCAGGACAATTTGTGTGCCAGGTCGTCCACGCGGATCGGGTCGCCGGCCAGCGCCAACGCGGACCGGACCGGACCGCTCGCGCGAACGGTCACGTTCACGGGCGTACCGGCACGGGTGCGGCTGGACCGGTGCTCCAGCACCAGGTGCCCGTCACGTTCGATCAGCAGGTTGTTCGCCCGCACCATCAGGTGCGGGCGCACGTGCGGGTCGGCTTCGAGCCGGTCGATGACCGCGGTCAGCCAGGTAGCGCGGATCCGGGCGCCCGGCTGGTGGCCAGCCCCGATACGCGCCGCGCCGACCGCGCCGAGGCGAGCGGGCGCGATGGCGGCGAACAGCCCGTACGGTGTCGCCCGGCCGGTGGCGCGCAGCAGGTACCGCAGGACCGCCAGCACCGCCCGACGGACGTCGCGGTCGTTGACCGGGCTGCCGGCGCAGATCGTACATACCCGGTCGGCGAGCACCGGGCTGGCCTGCTCCAGTGCCGCCGCGAACGGCGGCAGCGTCATGGTGCGCGCGAGCCACGTGCGCCACGCCGCCGGATCATCACGGGTCAGGTCCGGCCAGTGTGCCGGCTGATCCGGCCGGCACACAGCAGCGCGGACCAGAAGCGCGTCCAGGTACCGGTACACGTCGTAGCTCCCTTTCCCAACGTGGAGGTGCCGGGCCGAGGTCGGTGCAGCAACACCGCCCGGCCCGGCACGCTTTCCGGCGGTTTACGGGCAGGTGGTGGAGCAGGCGGACTGGCACGTACTGCCACAGCCGTCGTTGGTCATGTAGATCAGGTTGTCGACGGAGTCACCGGCTTCGACGAAGGTGACGTCGAGGTCCCAGTCCTGCGGTGCGGTCCCTGCCGGGGCTGCGTCCGCGGTGACGGACACGGGGGGTGCAGGCGTGTCAGCGGCTCGGATCGGCACAGGAATCTCCTCCTCGGTTCGGGGGTTGAGGGGTCCTCCGCCCGCCCGCGCGGGCGGGGGTATCAGGGCCAGGTGACTGTGACAGTCCCGTGGCGCTTGGTGGTCGACCAGCCGGTCAGGTGCTTGGTGTCGGCACCGGCCGGCAGGTACTCGATGCGGGCGGCGTCGCGGCGGCGGTAGTCGCGGGCCCAGCGGCGTAGCAGCTCGATGTAGCGGGCCGCGACCGTCTCGGCGTCCGGGCCGTGCGCAATGACGCCCGTCTCGAACCCGCCCGTCTCGGGGCTCTCGCGTTTGGTGCGGTACGCGAAACTGCCGCCCTCGATGAGTGCCGGCACGCCGCGGCGCGCGGAGGCGGCGAAGACGCCCTGCTGCACCATGTTCTCGCTGACGTGCAGCATCGGCACCGGTTTCCGGCCGTGGGTGAGCAGGAACAGCTCCAGTTCGTCCGGCAGGTCGAACGGTGCCCCGGACCACCGCTCGATGCCCGAAGAATGCACCGCCTTGCGCAGCGCCGGCACGTCGAAGTCGGCCAGCTCGCAGGTGTCCAGGCGCAGCGTCACCTCACCGGTGATCGGCACCATCTGATCGGTGGCGGCGCCATTGCCCTGCATCGGCACGAACGCGCCGAGCCGGTACCTGTCACCGACCAGCCGATCGCCGTCACGGTCGAACGCGATCAGCCGGGTGATCCCGGCGAAGCGCAGCGGGACCACGATCCGGCCGTGCTCGGACAGCTGATTCCTCCACGCCGGTGGGCAGTCGTATGCCCCCACCGTCACCATGATCACGTCATACGGTCCGTGCTGCGGCACGCCGTGTTCGGCGTCGGCCTGCACCACCCGCACCTGCTCGTAGCCGGCGGCCCGCAGGTTCCTGGTGGCCCGGGTAACGATCTCCGGGTCGATGTCGACCGTGGTCACCGCCCCCCGATCACCGACCAACTCGGCGATCAACGCCGCGTTGTACCCCGAGCTGCCGATTTCCAGCACGGTCATCGCCGGCTCGATCTGCGCCTGCTCCAGCATCACCGCCTGGATGTGCGCCGCCGACACCACACTCGTCTCCCGGCCGGCGTCGTCGACCTTCGGTGCCAGAGTGGTGTTCGGGTCGTACACCCGCGCTAACGGCTCACCCCCGGCGAACAGGTGCCGCGGCACCGTCGCGAACGCCGCCGCCACCCGATCCGAAACAGCCGGATCGGTGCGCAGCGCATCCACCATGGCCGCCCGCAGCACGGCCGGATCCTGCACCGGGTCTTGTACCGAAGTCATCCACATACCTCGCTTTCCTCTACGGCAGGCGCCGGTCGACGTCCTGTCTGCCCATGTCAACCCCGCCGCCGCCGACGGGGGTAGGTCATACGATCGGGTGGATCGCCCCGCCCGGCACCGGGTCACCGCCCGCTCGCCGTGCCGCCGCCGGCAGGGCCGCGGCAACACACACTGGCAGCCACGGCCGCCGCCGCCGCCGTGCCGCCCAGCCAGCGACGACATGACCGCAACGGTGGGCGCAACGTGCGCCGGGACGGCGCGGTCCCAGCGGCGGAACACGCCGATGCACCAACCGCCGGGACTCCAGCTATCACCCGTTCGCTCGTTCCGACAGCCGAGGCTCACATACCCGAACACAGGCTGTGGGTGATCATGAATTCGACGCTCGGTGACGTGCGGCATGCCGAGAACCGTAGGCGCTGAGACGGTAGTGAATATGAATCCGCGGAATATCGCCGGCGGCGCGCCGGCTATCCGTCCAGATGGAAGCGGTTCGACATGCGCCGCAGCCGCTCGCGGGTTGTGGCGCGTTCGGCGTAGACCATCGACCGTAAGGTAGCCCGCGCGACCGGATGATGGCGCACCAGCTGCGGCGCGATCCGTTCCGCCGCCTCCAGCTCGGCCAACGCCTTGTCTCGGTTGCCGTGCCACAGCCAAGCCCGCGCCAGGTCCATGTGATGGGCGCTCTGCCGCGACTTCGGCAGGGCCGCGATCGTTCCGGCTGGAGTGCGGGCACTCAACGTCAGCGCCCGCGCTTGATCGTGCATCTCCACGGCGACCGACACCGCATGCACGGTGACGTTGCCGGCGGAGAACGTCAGCGAATGCCGATCGAGGACCGGCGGTCCCGTCTCGGCGTCGATGCGCTCACTCGCCGTACGGGCCATCGCGATGTGCTCGCCGGCCCGTGCCGCATCGCCGGCACGTGCCGCCGAGATCGCCGCGCGCAGATGCAGCGTGCCCCACGCCCGGACCGCCAGTGCATCACCGCGCTCGTAGGGACGGTCAAGCCCGGCCAGCGCCTTGCCAGTCAAGGTGAGGCAGTCGGACCAGTCCGCGCTCGCCCACATGTCCCACACCCGCATCCAATCCGCCACTGCGGGCAGAACCGGATCACCGGAGAATCGGGCCGCCCACGCGGCGCGTTCGCACGTCATCGCCACCAGTTCCGGATGCCCCAGCGCGTGAGCCGCGGTATGGCCGAACTTGCACAGCACCGCGTAGACCGCGAATGCTTCCTCGCGCTCGCGCTCGCGCCCGGTGGACACCTCCGCCAACGCACGGGCCTCGCGAAGCAGGTCCGGGAGCGCGTTCAGGATAGCCACGTTCGCCGCGGCGTCGCGTAGCCCGTGCAGCCGCGCAGCCGCGCCCCACAGCAGGCGCGAGGAACGCGGACTGCCGTCAAACACCGGGGTAAGGTCGTAGCGGCGCAGTTCCCGCACGATCGCGGCTGCGGCGACCTGCCACTGATTCTCCACCGGCGACACGGAGTACGGCCGCCCGATCAAGTCATTCGGATGAACGTGCAGCTCAGACGCAAGTTTGTTGATCAGACCAACCCGGTCGATCTCCAGGTGGCCGCGCTCCATCTTGGAAATCCAGCCCTGCGTGCGCTGTAGCGCAGCGGCAAGATCGGCCTGGGTCATACCAAGTCGCAGCCGTGCCCGCTTCACGCGCTGACCGAACTCCTCGGCGTCCTCCAACATCCGCGCACCCCTGACGGTCGTCCGATCGGGCTCGACACTCGTACGGTAGTAGTGCCCGGACCGGGGCGGACGCTGGACCGGCCTGGTACGGCGAAGGACGCCGAGCCCACGATGGGCCGACCCCCCGGCCGACCTCGGCTGATCTCGGCCGCCCGATCGCCTCGCCCCGACGGACACCGCACGGGCACCGAGATCGACGGGGATCACCCCAGCGAAGCCGCCCGACGGTGTCGCGCAAGTGCTCCACCTCAGCAGATACCGGACCGGCGACTCAGGGTGGCCGGCATGTAGGGCTGCGTGCATCGGCTGGTCGGGCTGGCCGTGTCCGACGCCTGACGGGGAGGTGATGCCGGCGGCATCATCGATCATGGGCCCGGATAGGTACGTCACGTGGTCTCCAAGCGTGTGCGAGGCGCCTGCGGAGCCGCCCGCCACAGGCAACATCGCGGGCGACCCCGCCCGGTGAGCCGGCACGCCATTGGGCACGGGGGAGCCCGGGGCGTGCGGCGTCGGGTCTGGGTAGGTGGTGATGCCGGCGACATCACCGAATCGGTGTGGCGGGTTACCGCATGGCGGTGAGGGCGAGGTCACCGCGGCCGGCGTCGACGGCGTCGGTGGTGTCGCGCAGGGCCGGGTCGGGGTGCTGGTCGACGATGCGGCGGAGGTGCCGCCGCAGGTCGTCGATGCCGCTGTAGAGGAACGGCGCTAGGTCCAGCGCGTAGACGAGTCCGCACAGCGCTGTGCACTGCTCGTCGGGTGGTTCGTGGCCGGGCCGGCCGGTGGCTGCCTCGCGGATGCGGGCTCGGGCGCGGATCGCCCAGGCGTGGTGTGCCGCGAGGTGGGTGCTGGTGGAGAGTATGCCCAGGCGGCGTCTGGTGGCGGGGCGGAGCACACCGGCGGCGATCATGTCGTCGCGGACCCACTCGTACAGGTGCAGGTGATCGTGTGCCAGTGCCCGCAGCCAGGTTTGGAGGTGGCTGTGTGGGCCGGCGCGGCGGCGGGTGCGGTTGACTGTGGCCAGGGCGGCGTCGCGGAGGCGGTCGCCTGTGGGCTGGCCGGTGGTGGGGGTGATCACTCCTGGGCGGTGCGCCCATACCCGGGTCTGCGGGTCTGGTGCCCAGCCGATCACGACGTGCCGGGTCAGCCACAGGTCCAGCAGGATCGCTCCGGCGAGTCCCATCGTGAGGGCCTGGCGGTGGATGTGGGGTTGGCCGGTGTCGTCGTTGTGGGCGAGCAGGAACACCTCGGCGCAGAGCGGCAGGCGTGCCATCCGGTCAGGGGTGTGCCGTGTTGTTGGCGCCCAGGCGTGCGGTGTCACGACGGCCCGGCCCGGGAGTGTCAAGTTAACGGCTGATCTTGGTTGTTGAGGTGGTCAGTTGTTGGCCGGGGTGAGCCGGCCTTCGAAGGCGATCTGGAAGGCGTTCAGTGGTGCTTTCCAGCGTATGGTCCAGCGTCGGCGGCCGGCTCCGGTCGGGTCGAGGCTCATCAAGGCCATGTAGACGCACTTGAGTGCGGCCTGCTCGTTCGGGAAGTGGCCACGAGCTCGCACGGCCCTGCGGATACGGGCGTTGACGGACTCGATCGCGTTCGTGGAGCAGATGACCTTGCGGATCTCCACGTCGAAGGCGAGGAACGGCACGAACTCCGCCCACGCGTTCTCCCACAGCTTCACGATCGCCGGATACTTACGGCCCCACGCCTCGGCGAACTCGAGGAACCGCTCGGTGGCGGCGTCCTCGGTCGCCGCGGTGTAGACCGGCCGCAGCGCTTTGGCGATCTTGTCCCAGTCCTGCCGGGCGGCGTAGCGGAACGAGTTGCGCAGCAGGTGCACCACACACGTCTGCACGATCGTGCGCGGCCACACCGTCTCCACCGTCTCCGGCAGTCCCTTGAGCCCGTCACAGACCAGCATCAGCACGTCGGCCACGCCGCGGTTCTTCAACTCGGTGAGCACGTGCAGCCAGTACTTGGCGCCCTCGCCGCCGTCACCGGCCCAGATACCGAGGATGTCGCGGTGGCCGTCGACGGTGACCGCCATCGCGAGGTAGATCGGCCGGTTCGCGACCTGACCGTCCCTGATCTTGACGTTGATGGCGTCGATGAACACGACCGGGTAGACCCGGTCCAGGGGCCGGTTCTGCCACTCGGCCATGCCGTCCATGACCTTGTCGGTGATCGTGGAGATGGTCTGCTTCGACACCTCAGCGCCGTAGACCTCAGCCAGGTGCGCGGCGATCTCGCCGTGGGTCAGGCCCTTGGCCGACAGCGACAGGACCATGTCGTCGACGCCGGTCAGACGCCGCTGCCGCTTACGCACGATCTGCGGCTCGAACGTCCCGGCGGCGTCGCGTGGGACCCGCACCTCGACCGGCCCGACGTCGGTGAGCACCGTCTTGGTCCGGCTGCCGTTACGGGTGTTCCCGCTACCCCGACCCGCCGGGTCGTGCTTGTCGTAGCCGACGTGGTCGGTGATCTCCCCATCCAACGCCGACTCGAGGACCCGCTTCGTCAGCTGCTGCAGCAGCCCACCCTCGCCGGTCAGCTTCAACCCGTCACCACGAGCCCGATCGACCAGCATCGCGATCAACTGCTCATCCGTGACCGCACCCACCGGCTCCACGGCCGGCTGTCCCACGGTGGTCTCGGTCGTCATCTGGCGTCTCTCCCTTGATCGGTCGATCAGCCGTTATTTGTACAGTCCCGTCCCCGGCAGCCCCGGCTCCGTCTTCTGGACGTACCGAATCCGCAGCCGCTGCCGAGCCGCGTCACCGATACCGAGCGCGTCCTCCTGCCGGCGGATCTCGGTCAGCTGCGCGGTCTTCTTGTCCTCGTCAGCCGTCCGGTAGTACCGCTGCTTCTCGTGCAGCAACTCGAAGACCTTCTGCCAATCCTCCGGCCGCCACAACACGCAGTGCGGCATCGTCGACGTCGTCGTCCACCACGCCTGCACAAGCGGATGCCACTTCCCGCGACCGGGAGGCTTCGGCATCAGCGGCGCCCCGTCGAACGGGACCTCCGGAACCTCCCGCCAGTCATCGGCGGCGTTCGGGGTCCTGCCGTGTTTACGCTGCTGCGGCGCAGGCCCAGGCATGATCATCACTCCCATTCCGGGACCTCGTATGGCACTGGCCGCTGCCCATTGCGGGTCACGACCACGGAGACGAACCGCACGCCCGTTGCGGGCCCAGAAGCGGTCCTAGAAAGCGGCGAACAACTCTTTCCGGGCAGTCCCAGCGCGGTCTGTCCGGTCCCGGGACTTGGGAGATAGATCGGTATCAGGGCCTGGGTGACTCCGCCGAGTGTTGGTGGAGATGAGCGTGACGGAACAGCGGTATCGGGCCGCCGTCCAGGACGTGCTTGCCGGGCCGACGGGCAGGGACGTCGCCGACTGGTTCGGAGTCTCGTCAGGCCGTTCATCGCTGGCGTTCCGAGTGACCGGCCAACACCGGCGGTGAGGCCAAGGTGCGGCTTCGTCCGCAGCCTGCGGGACCGACAGCCTGCGGGACCGACTTCGCGACCATGGCGCCTGCCGACGCTGTTGACCGCTCTGGCCGACCGCCGCCAGCAAAGTTTGCCGCGATGTTAACTGGCCGTCGTGGCATAGTTCACAATTGGCTGGAAATGCCGTAACGTTCTGTAGGGATGACGGCATGGGTGATATTGGTGGTGACGACTAAACCTCTCGGGGGCAACTGGGCGTAGGCTCGTAGTATTCTCATTCCTCTAGTTGTTGCCGACACCGACCACCCTGACTCATCACCTCGCGGCCGGCCGTGGCCTACCACGATGAGTAATTGTTACAAAAGTTGTAAGGTCTTGATCAGTGTCTTCCCGTGGTGAAGTATCCGTCCGGGATGAGCTTGATGCGACTTCTATTGATGTCGGATCTCAAACACACAAACACACCATGAAAGGTGGTCTTCTTGACCAATCGAAAGCCGCATTCGCGCCTCCGGGTAGCAGGTAGGTCGATAGCAGCATTGGTTGCAGGTGTTGTATTCGCTGTTAATGCAGCAGCACCCGCTCATGCTAAGGAATCTGACCACGCCGCTGCACTTGCGGCGGCCGAAGTCGCATTGAGGTCCTCGGCCGAAAAGACAGGGCTAAAGGTTAAGTGGGACCTGCTGTCCACGCTTACCACGGAGGAACTCAAGGCGATCCCGGACGCAGTGCCGACCAGCGTCAGCGTGGAGGTCACCTCCGAAAAAGCGGTAGAGAAGCCGGTTGACGTTGATCGGGTTTCGGCTGCCAGCGCCGCAACCTGCAAGACGAATGGGGCCACCATCTACTATTGGGGAGGCTTCACTGACGTCAAGCTGTGGCGCTTCACCGAGACTGTGTACTACTGCTACGACTACGGCAAGCGCACCGTTACCAGCATCGCGACCCCGGAAACCACTGGCTACGTCTACGGACCGGGTCAGGTTGAGGGCTGGAAGTATCGAGGCGTCCGGGGCGTTCCCAACAATATTGCCCACAGGGATTCTTTCGGCATCTCCTATTACACGAGCTACGTTCAAGCGTCGTTTGAGCTCTGCACGCTCCGGTTGAGCTGCATCGCAGAGAGTAATCCTTGGATTAGACTCTACAGCTACCGTGATGGATCGGTGCGTGCCGATAAGGGCGGGATCGTGTAGCTTGCAAGAAGCTAGCACTGGGCTTCGGTCCGAGGCCCAGTGCTAGACTGTTTAACATGGGCGATACGGCAGCTAAATCAAGTTCCACTGGCTCGCAGCGGACATTCTTCCGTGCTCATCTCCTCGTCAGCGCCGCAGCAGCCGGTATCCTCCTTTCCGTAGTTGCTTTCGGGGCACCCGGCGGCGCACTCGCCTCCCTAGCCTTTTTGCTGGTCGCGTATCGGCGTCGAGCACCGAAGTGGCTGAGGTGGAGCTTGATCATAGTCTTCGCCCTGCTGTCAGCCTTCAGTGCGTTGGTGTTCGCAGATCACCTTTCTGCTCGGACTCAGCTCGAATGGTTTTCGGTATCCCATTCCTAATCGAACGGCCGGACAGCGGGCCATCCGCTACACGGCCAACTCACACGTCCATGGGACTGACTTGTCACGCAGGTCCTGAGACCCAACAAGTTCCAGCACGGTCGATGCGGTCCGGACGCTGAACCCGCTGAACTCCACCGCCAGCGTCCTCACCGTGTCGGTGATGGTCCGGCCACCAGCGACCGCTGGAGGCCTTCGCGATCGGTGACAGCGCGGCCGGTGACCTCTACCGTCGGGAACCCCGGCACTTCTCCTGCGGCGGTCAACCAGACGACACGGCTCCCGCGTCACCGCCGTCCGGCGTGTGCTCACCACCCTGCTCGCCCAGGTCATCGGCCTGGTCGGCGTGCAGCTCCGCGATCGCCTGCGCGTACCCGTCACGCACGCCGTCCGCCGTCGCCTCCCGCACCAGCAGATACAACCGCTCCAGCGACTGCGTGGTCGGCGTCGCCTGGACGTGCAGCACCAGGTGGAACGCCTCACCGCCCTTGATCTGGAAGTCACCCTCGATCGACTCCCGCTCAGGCTGGGATGCCCGCCCAAACGACGCCGGCGGCCACGACCGGCCGCGTGTCCGCTCCTCCGACTGACTCACGACCGTCCCTGTCCCTCCCCCGGGCAGGCCCCGGTAGGTTCGCCGCACACACCACCGCGCGTCTCTCACCGGAACGCCGGGTGAACCTCCTCCGGCCGGTACAGCCGCGGGCGCGCCGCGGCACCCTCGGCGCCGGTCTTGGCCATGTGGCAGTTCCGCTTGCTCCGCCCGGCCCGAACATCCCGCCAGGAATGGATCCAGTCCAGGTTCTGCTGCCGATCGTCCCGCCAGTCACCGTTCTTGTGGTCCAGGTCGGTGCCGCCCGGCAGTCCACACGCGTGGCAGATCTGCTGCGGGTTCAGCCGGAGCGCTTCCTCCCGCCGCTCATCCCAGTCGTCCGGCAGCCGCCCACCGCGCGGCGCCAGATTGGAACGGCCGAACGGCTGCCGGTCCGACCCGGCCCGGCCACCCTCCTCGAAGGGGCCCCGAACACGACTCACCACACCGCTCACCCCCGATCGGGCACGAAAAAAGCGGCCCCTGCCCATCCTGGGTAGAAACCGCCAACGTGGAAATAATGAGCGGCCTAAGGGCTGCTGTCAATCAGCTTCGCCGCGAAGTTGCTCGCGTCACGTTTCGCCCCGAACCGGTGGGCCACCACCGACGATGCCCCCGAAACTCACCGACCGGATGAAGCTCCATCACGCGATCCGCACGCCGACCGCTACCCACACCGTCTCAGACATCGATGCGGCTATTACATTGCTGGGCATGGTCCGACCCCGCCACCTCGCCGCCGTCGCCCTCATCGCCGCGCTCGCCGCCTGTAGCGGCAACACACAGGCCACCGCGGACCAATCCCCCACCACCTCGCCGCCAACAGCGCCGTCTCCCACGGCGAGTGCACCGCCCCCGTCCCATCCCTGCCACCGCCCCCGGTGGACGGTGGCAGCTACGACAGCCCACTCCGGCTCGTCAACGCGCTCGTCACACGCGGCATCGCCTGCCTGGACTACGCGGCGGTCACCGATCCGATCGGCGCGGTCGCTTCAGGTAGCTGCCATGTCGCCGACAAGGAGTACATGATCGGCATCTACGAGTCCGCAGCCCAGGCCCGCCAACACCCCAAAGACCTGGCCATACTTCTTGACGGCGTCGCCGAGATGAATCTCGTCCTCGGGAAAAACTGGACGATAACCTGCCCGGACAAGCCCACCTGCCAGGCAGTAGCCGAATCCCTCGGTGGAGAAATCTTCCACCAGGACGCCTGACCCGGTCGGCCACGCCAAGACGCGCGCCGGCCCCGGCTGGTCTGGAACGTCCCGGGGCCATCTGACGCCTGCGTTCCGCAGCTCGGCGTCGATATAGTCCGCAAATCTGGGCTGTGAGCTGGGCAAACGCCGGTGGGCCCGGTGACATGGCGTGTCACTAGGCGGCGGTGTTGTCGCTGGTCAGGCGGTTGTGGGTGTCGCGTCGAAGATCCGGGGTGGCTCGGCGATCTTCAGCTTGGTGAGCAGGGTCTTCTGGGGCTGGGACAGCTTGGTGCGCTGGGCGAACGTGCCGGCGGGGCCGGTGAACACGCCCAGGTGCAGACGGTCGATGTCGGTGCGGATCGCGGTCCAGGTGCGGCCGGTCTCGGTCTCGGCGACGCGGATCAGCAGCAGGGCCAGCCAGCAGAGCAGGATGTGGGCGCGGATGCGGTCCTCGCGGCGGTGGAACACCGGGCGCAGGTCGAGGGTGGTCTTCATGTCGCGCCAGCCGCGTTCGACTTCGAGGAGCTGTTTGTAGCCCAGGGCGATGTCCTCGGCCGACAGTGTCGGGTCGGAGCAGCGCAGCAGGTACTTGCCGTCCAGGCGCTGCTCGGCTTTGACCTTGGCCTGGTCGAGGCGGAGCAGGCCTTTCGGGGTGACGCGCAGGAACCGGTTCAGGCCCGGCTTGGTGGAGATCACGCCGCGTAGTTCGGCGCGTTTGGTGGCCGGCAGCCGGTCGGTGTCGTCGATCAGGTCGGTGAGCTGGGCCAGTAGCCGGGTCCGGACGGCGGCGTCGCGGTCGGCGGCTTCCGGGTTGTAGCAGATGACGAACCGGTCGTCGGTGTCG
The DNA here is from genome assembly GCF_030345795.1 of Micromonospora sp. WMMA1363. Classification (NCBI taxonomy): domain Bacteria; kingdom Bacillati; phylum Actinomycetota; class Actinomycetes; order Micromonosporales; family Micromonosporaceae; genus Micromonospora; species Micromonospora sp. WMMA1363. The sequence goes on along the minus strand of NZ_JAUALB010000004.1, from coordinate 18,321 downwards.
ATGTTGACTTCCTTGACCTGCAGGTTGTCCGCGACGGTGGCGTAGCGGCCCTGCCTGGACAGCGCGGCGTCGGCTTCGGTGGTGCCGGCGCGTAGCTTCTCGCCGAGGATGTAGTGCCCGCCGCCCTGTTGCAGGAAGCGGCGGTTCTCGGCGGAGGCGAAGCCGCGGTCGGCGACCCAGACGATGCGGGCCAGGCTCCACTCGCGCATGTCGGTCTTGACCTGCCGGATCAGGGCCGAGTCGCTGGTGTTGCCGGGCCAGCACCACACGCGGACGGGGATGCCGGTACGGGTGACGGCCATCCCGACCACGACCTGGGGAAGGTCGTCGCGGGAGTCCTTGCTCTTGCCATGGGTGCGGAACCCGGCCTGCTTCACTGCCGCGGGGTCGTCGGCGTCGACCGGTTTGCCCAAGGCGTCGCGCCACAGCGGTTCGTCGGCCTCGTCGAGTTCGAAGTAGGTGCTGGTGGTGTCGAAGAACAGCAGGTCGACCTCAAGGTTGAGCAGGTCGGCGATCTGGTCGTAGACGCCGCGGGTCAACGCGGGCTCGACCTCGATGAGCTGGTCCATCGCCCGATAGCAGGCGTCGTCGGTGACGTGGGGCAGGCCGGGCAGGTGCACGTCCTGGCAGACCCAGTCGGCGGCGGCCAGCTTGCTCGACGGGGCCAGTGCCCGGTTGGCGACCAGCGCGAACAGCACCCGTTCGACGTCGATCTCCCGCCGGGACGAGCCGACCAGCGGCCGCAGGACGGTGTCGATGCGCAGCCGGCGCCACAGCCCATCGAGCAGCCACGCCCCGCCCAGCGGACGGGACTCGACGAACGACAACCCGGCCGGTGAGGCCGCGGCGAGGGCGTCGGCGGGGGCAAGCAGTCGCGACAACGCCTCGACGAGGCGGCGGATCCCGGCGACGTCGAGCTGGTCCTCACGGCCGAACGAGTACAGCACCCGGGTCTTGGACGCCTTCGCGGCCGGGTCCCACTCATTGTGGGCCAGTTGCAGGTAGCGGATCGTCTGCCCGTCGCGGGTCTTACGCGTCGACGCTTTCACGTACACGAGGCACGACCGTACACCGACTATGCGTCAACGCATAGATCAGCAGCTCAGACAAGTTATCCACAGGCAGGCGTGTCACTAGGCGTTTTCGCCGTTCCCACCAGGTCGAAACGTCCTGACCTGCACCTTCACACCGCGACGCCGACTATATCCCGGGTTCCACAGATCAGGTGGCTGGCTAGTCCGCGAAATCGCGGGTTGAGCTGGGGAAACGTGGGTTGGCCCGGTGGCGGGGCGTGTCACTAGGCCGGGGTGTTCGTGCTGGTCAGGAGGTTGCGGGGGTGGCCTCGAAGACACGGCGGGGCTCGGGCAGGCCGAGGGCGGTGAGGATCTTCTTCTGGCCGGTGGTGAGTTCGGTTCGCTGGCGGAAGGAGCCGGCGGGGCCGGTGAAGGTGCCCAGGTGAAGGCGTTGGAGTTCGTCACGGACGGCGGGCCAGGTCTGTCCGGTGCGGGTCTCGGTGATGCGGATGAGCAGCAGGGCGAGCCAGCAGAGCAGGACGTGGGCGCGGATGCGGTCCTCGGCTCGGTGGTAGACCGGCCGCAGGTCGATGATCGATTTGGGTGCGGCTCTGGTGAGGTGCGGCGACACGCTGTGTGGCCTGGGGATGTGTTACTGGTTGTGATGGTGAAAGGGATCCTCCCGCTATGTTCGTCGGTTGCGAGACACGAACATCAGCAAAGAGGGAGCCCGGTGCAAGAGTACGCATCCGAGACGGCGGACGATGCTTTCGCCGGCTCATCCGTGCGGTTCGGCGCGATGGTGGACTTCCTGTCCGGTGAGCATGCGGCGGGGATGACTCACGCCGAACTGGAGGAGCGGCTGCATACCGATGGCATGCGGTTGCTGTGTCAGTTGTTGCAGGACAGTCTGGATCTTCGTGCCAGTCGGGAGGAACGGCTCGACGAGGTGACCGACGCCGATAGCCATCTGCGGGGGTGGGCCGAGCGGGGGCGGCAGCGGACGCTGGCCACCCGGTTCGGTGAGGTGGTGGTGACGCGTATCGCCTACCGGGCGCGGGCGCGGGCCGATCTGAACCCGGCGGACGCGGTGTTGAACCTGCCCGTGGAGAAGCACTCGCATGGACTGCGCCGGTTGGCCGCGGCCGAGGCGGCCCGCGGCTCGTTCACCGACGCGGCGGCCGCGATTGAGCGGGCCACCACGGTGCGTATCGGGAAACGGCAGGTCGAGGCGTTGGCCGCCGCAGCGGCGATAGATGTGGATGCCTTCTACACCGCCCACGCCCCGGACTGGTCGGCCGATGATGATGTGCTGGCGTTGTCCTTCGACGCCAAAGGGGTGGTGATGCGCCCCGACGGGCTCCGCGCGGGCGGGCTTGTAGAGAGATCTGTGTAACGGATTGAGGTGAATATCCGTTATGGCCGGTAGGAGCCGGTCGGCGCAGATAGGACAAGTGTGATGACTATGTCGATGATCAACCCGCAGGACCAGGACCTGGTGGACACCGACGAGCTGCGTGGGTTGCGGGAACGGCTCTCCGCTGACGGGCCGAGGCTGCCCCTGGCCGAGCCGGTACTCGACGAGGAAGCCGCGAAGCGGGCCGCCCGGAAGGCGGTCGCGGACCTGGTCGACGATCAGGCGATGGACGCGGTGTTGGCGCAGATCAAGGGCGACGGGCTGCGGTTGACCGGGCCGGGTGGGTTCCTGTCCGAACTGGTCAAGGCCGTGTTGGAGCGTGGGTTGCGGGCGGAGTTGACCGAGCATCTCGGCTACGGCAAGCATGATCCGTCCGGTAAGGGGTCGGGGAACTCGCGGAACGGGCACACGCCGAAGACGGTGCAGACCGAGGTCGGACCTGTCGAGGTGAAGGTGCCGCGGGATCGGGCGGGCACGTTCACCCCGGTGCTGCTGCCGAAGAACGCCCGCCGTCTCGGGGGCCTGTCGGATGTGGTCATCTCGTTGTACGCGGGTGGGATGACGGTACGCGACATCTCCCACCATCTGCATCGGGTGTACGGCACCGAGGTCGGCCCGGACACCATCTCCACCATCACCGACGAGGTCCTCGACGAGGTGAAGGCGTGGCAGACCCGGCCCCTCGATGAGGTGTATCCGATCGCCTACGTCGACGCGCTGATGGTGAAGGTCCGTGACGGCGGCACGGTGCGCAACAAGGCCTGCTACCTGGTCGTCGGTGTCGGCGTCGACGGGGTCAAGCACGTCCTCGGGATCTGGGTCCAGCAGACCGAGGGCGCGAAGTTCTGGATGCAGGTCTGCACCGAACTGCGTAACCGGGGCGTACGAGATGTCCTCATCGCCTGCTGCGACGGGCTCACCGGCCTACCCGAGGCGATCGAGGCCGTCTGGCCGCACACCACCGTGCAAACCTGCGTGGTGCACCTGATCAGAGCGGCGATGCGGTTCGTGTCCCACAAGGACCGGCGGGCGATGGTCACCGCCCTCAAGGACATCTACACCGCGCCCACGGTCGAGGCCGCCGAGACCGCCCTGCTCGCCTTCGCCGACAGCCCTCTCGGCAAGCGGTACCCCGCCGCGGTCGCCGTCCGGGAACGCGCCTGGGACCGCTTCTGCCCGTTCCTGGCCTTCCCACCCGAGGTGAGGCGGATCATCTACACCACCAACGCGATCGAGTCGTTCAACTACCAGATCCGCAAAGTGATCAAGAACCGTGGACACTTCCCCACCGACGACGCCGTGGTCAAACTGATCTGGCTGGCCATCGCCGATATCGAGGACAAACGCGCCCGCCAACGCGCCGCCGAGGCCGGCAAGCCCCGCACCCAGGCCCGACAGGCACCGCCCCGTCTCGTCGAGGGCGCCGGCGTCCACGGCTGGAAGCAGGCCCTCAACTCCCTCGACATCTTCTTCCCAGGCCGTATCCCCATCGATGTCCGATAGTTAGACAGAGTAGGGCGTTACACAGACAATCGGACAGGCTCGCGCGGGCACCGCCAAGGCCGCGGTCAGCCAGAAACTGGCCGGCCGCCGGTCCAAGGGCGAGAAACGCAACCGCAAGCGGATGTGCGAGGTCGCCGCGGTCTTCGACGTGACCGGCAAGCCGCGCACCATCGCCGACATCCTGCCCGAGGACCCCGAAGCGGCCCAAACTGCTACCCCGGCGCCGGTCACCTCCGGCAAGTGGCTGCACGCCAGCGTGACCGACGACGCCGCGGCGGTGATCGCCGCCGGGTTCGCCGAGGCCGACCGCCGCGACCCCGACCACGCTCGGACCTGGATCGCCCTGGTCGACGGCAACACCCACCAGATCGACCGGATCCACGCCGAGGCCAAAACCCGCAAGATCACCTTGCCGGTTGTTGTGGACTTCATCCACGTCATCGAGTACCTCTGGAAGGCCACCTGGTGTTTCCACCCGGAGGGCGACCCGAACGCCGAACGGTGGGTCCGCGCCCAGGCCCGGCAGGTGTTGGCCGGACGGGCCGGCATAGTCGCCGCAGCCATCCGACGCAAGGCCACCTACCACGGCCTGGACGACTCTGCTGCCCAATTCGGTTCAGGCGGCGAGGGCGTGATCGAGGCGTTGGAGGTTGCTGGTCCGGGCTGTTGGTAGGGGGTGGTCGGTCCACCAGGTGTGGAGTCGGACGAGGTTGAGGGCGATCGCGGAGAACACGTGTTGGAGGCGGGTTTTCGCGAGGCCGCGGTAGCGGGTGTGGCGGATGCCGGTGATGTCGAGGGCCTGGTTGATGGTGCCTTCGACGCCGGCGCGCAGCTTGTACTTGTCGTGCCAGCTGTCGCTGGTCTGTCGGGTGCGGGCAGCGGTGAGGGCGTGGTGGAGGTCGCGGGGGTAGAAGGTGAGTTGCCGGCCGCCGCGTTTCGCGGTGGTGCACTGGGCGCGGGCGGGGCACGGGCCGCAGGTGGTGGTGGGGAACTTGACCACGATGACCTCGGTGCCGCGTTGGACCGTGGGGCTCCAGGAGGTGTTGGTGTGTCCTTGGGGGCAGGTGACCTGCCGGGTGTCGAAGTCGATGGTGAAGCAGGTCTTGTCGTAGCCGGTGCGGGCACGGGCCTGGGCGGACTGGTCGAGCAGGGCCGGGGTGACCATGGTGACGCCGAAAGTCTGCGCGGTGGCGATGGTGTCGGCTGAGGGGTAGCCGGAGTCGAGGTAGTGCTCGGCGGGCAGCAGCCGGCGGTCGTGCAGGTGCTGGTGGATGCCGGTGGTGGCTTTCACGTCGGGGACGGTGGCCGCCGTGGTGGCCACGTTGACGATCAGGTTCGGTGTCGGCCGGGGACCGGTCTGGCCGTCGTGGTCGCTGGTGGTGCCGTGCTCGGTGTCGGGGTCGCAGGTCTCGGTCAGGTGGACCTTGTAGCCGTTCCAGAACAGGTCGTCGCCTTTTGCGGCCCACCGGGTGTCGGTGTCGTACGGGGAGGTGATCCGGGATCTGGCGGGCGGGAGACCGTCCGTGTCCGCCTCCCGCCGCCGGATCACCTCCCGCCCCCTGCTGTCGGTGGTGATCAGATAGTTCTGCACCAGCACGGTGCGCAGCGTCCGCACCGCGGGCAGTTCGGCCAGCCAGACCGGGGCGGCAGGGGCGAACACCGCGCGCAGCAGGGCGACGGCGTCGGTGCCGTAGACCTGGGCGAGGCGGTCCCGCTTGGCCTGCGAGGCGGGTAGCCGCCAGGAATCGATGCGTGGCCCGCTACCGGTGCGCCCACTCGCCGACGTCGATAGCGGTGGCCAGCCAGTCCGGTGCGGCCACCGACAACGTTTCCAGGCAGGCCCGTACCGACTCGCCGGCCACCTCCAGACGGTTGAGGTCTCGCACCGCGCTGATCACGTGAGTGGAATCGGTGCGCTGCTTACCACCAGCCGCGATCAGGCCCTTGCCGGTCGACACGGTCAGCATCGCGGTGAAGACCTGTTCTTCCAGGCCGTGCTCGACCAGCCGGGTACGGAACTTGGACAGCACGCTGGCGTCGAAGCCGGGATCGGTCAGCTCCAGGCCGAGCGCGTACTTCCAGTCGATCGCCCGGGCGACCATCCGCGCGGCCTGCCGATCGGTCAGGTTCTCCGCGAACTGCAACGCGGTCACCAGCGCTAAGGCGCCCGGCGATTCGGCCGGAGCGCCCCGGACACCGAACGCGGCAGCGAACTGTTCGTCGGTGAACACCTCACCCAGGTGGTCACGCGCTGATATCGCCACGCTGCCGTTCGGGAACGCCGCGCGGGCCACCAGCACCGTCTGATCAGGAATCTGGACCCGCGACCGCGGCTGCATCGACACCCGTACACCCCATCCCGCAGCCACCGACGGAAGGAACACGACCGCGAACAGGGATCATGACCCCGTAACCGGCCAGTACGAACGATCCCGACGGCGTGTCACGAATTCGGCAGCAGAGTCCTGGACCCCAGCAAACGCAAACCCGCCGATGTCGCCGCCGCCTACCTGCTGGCCAAAAAACCGTACCTGGACTACCCGACCGCGCTGGCCAACGGGTGGCCGATCGCCACCGGGGTGATCGAAGGCGCCTGCCGCCACCTGGTCAAAGATCGTATGGACGTCACCGGCGCCCGCTGGGGCCTCGACGGCGCCGAAGCAATCCTCAAACTCCGCACCCTGATCAGCAACGGCGACTTCGACCAGTACTGGACCTGGCACCTGGCCCAGGAACAACAACGCATCCACAACAGCCGCTACCTCGGCGGTGCCATCCCACAATAGACGATCACCTCAGAGGAGCCGCACCCTAACCAAACCGCTGCAACTCATCGCCTGGATACGACACCCTCGTCTCCTCATCCATCCTGGAGTATTCGGCGCACGAGCCGGTCGTGGCGGCCGGGCGGCACCTCCGAGCACACCCGCCCGACCACCACACCCCCCCAAGGCCGCTCCGGCAGGCATGACGAGGCGACACACAGGGGTCTGGGGCAGCGCCAAAGCCACTGCACCGCCCCGGGTCACCCGCCGCCGCTGCCCTCATAGCGACCGACGGCGGGGATGTCCTCATTGAACTTTGAGACATCCTAAAAAGCAACACCTTCAACTAAGGATGTCTCTATCGAAACTGCGTTCAGGCAAAGTTGACTCCCGAGCGACAAGCCCAACGGCGACACCCCTCCTGGGTGCGCGTATCATTTGAGTGAGACATCCCTGTGAGGAGGCGACCGTGGCCGATCTAGTCGGACTGGACCCCGTTCGACGTAGTTTCGCCCGTTTGTTCTTTACTCTGCGCACTCGCGCGCAGGTGACGCAGGATCGAGCCGCGAAGGAACTGGAACTTGGCCGCGCCACGATCCTTCGGCTGGAGACAGCCGAGGACGGCGTGAAATTGCCTGTTCGACTGGTCGACGCGATGGCTGATTTGTTCGGCGCCGACGACAAGGAACGCCAACTCCTCCTCGCGCTCGCCGCCGAGACACGTAACGGTCGACAACAGTCCTGGTGGCAGAACTACACCAGCTCCGAGGTACCAGCCTGGTTCAGTCTCTATCTGTCGCTGGAGGAGTTCGCGAAGCGCATCCGTGTGCATTTCGGGGATCTGCTTCCCGGCCTGGTCCAGGAGCCGGCGTACGCTCGTGCCGTCATCAGCGTCCCGCCGGGCAGGGAACCGCGCGAGGAAGTGGAACGCCGCGTCGAGTCTCGGCTACACCGTCAGCGACTACTGGAACGCAGCTCAGTCGTTTTCGAGGCCATCGGCTCTGAAGGAGCGCTACACCGAATGGTCGGGGGAGCCGACACCATGAGGCGGCAACTGGAACGAATCCTGCGTCTGACCGAACGCGACAACGCCAGCGTGCGGATCATTCCCTTCGGGACCGGCGTGCACGCCGGCATGGCCGCCTCCGATTTCACACTGCTCGACTTCCCTGAAACAGCAACAGCCGCCAACGGAAACGGTTCGGCAATGAATGACTCCATCGCCGAACCCGCGCTCGCCTACGTCGAAACCTTCACCGGCGCCATGTACACCCAAACCGTCAGCGACGTAGAGGCCTATGACGCCGTGTGGAAGGACCTGAAGGAACGGGCGCTCACGGCGGACGACTCCAGAGCGCTGATCGAGGAACGCTTGAAGGAGATGATGCGATCGAAAGCACAGGAAAGGTCCCGCTAAACGAGCTGGGCCGGCGTTGCCCAGGATTTTTCCCCGTGGGTGCGCTCGCATTGCTCCCTCGGATAACGGTTTCGTACTCTCATTCGACGATGTAAGGACACAACGATGGTAAAGCTGGTCAGGCCCGGAGAACTGGTCGGAGCCCGATGGTTCAAAAGCAGCAGAAGCAACAACGGTCAGGGATGCGTTGAGGTCGCCCTCAACCTCGCCGGCGCCGTGTATATGAGGGACACAAAGGACAACGGCGAGGGTCCGATCCTGCACTTCACAGACGCCGGATGGGATGCGTTCGTAGGCGCTGTCAAGAAGAACAACTTCGGCAAGTGACCCTGGTGGCATCGAACGATGCCACCCAGGACCACACTGCCCCGTTCGTGCGGTGATGCCGGCAGCATCACCGATGCTGGCGGCCCGCCTTGTTCCTGCGACCCGACGCTGCGGTCGGACGCCGACCCTGGATCAGGACATCGATAACCAGCACAGTATCGCAGACGGTAGCCGGCATCAGCGGTGTCGGCTACCGACGTCTCCGCGTTGCTCAACACGAGTCCGTCCGTGACGCTGGCAGTGGTGACCGGCGTGCGCCGCGTCTACCTGCCGCTCCGGCATCCTCACCCGGCCGCTCGTTGAGGGCCATGGGAGTGTCTGCCCGTGATGCCGGCGGCATCATCAGCGGGGGTGACCATCCCGCCGGGTCGCCCGCGACCGACGTTGCTCTTGCTGGCGTTCGGCGGCTCTTGGCTGAACGCGCTGCCTGTGGCTCTGTGGTGTATCGGTCATGGTCGGCGATGGCAATATGGGTCGTCGTGCCGTCGCCGATCGCAGTGACTAGCATCGTGTGCGCGTCGTCGTAGTCCAGCGGCGTCACTTCGACCTTCATCGCCCACGCGGCTAGTTCGAACGTCGGCGGTGGTGTCCACGCCCACAGCACTCGTGCCGAGGTCAGTTCGGCTGGCTTGCGGCGACGCCATGCTTGGAAGGTGTCAGTGCGCCAGATCAGTAGCGGCACGTCGCGGTCCGCGCCGTCGCGCTGCGCGCCGTCGCCGATGATCGCGAGGACGGCGCCGATGGTGGCGTCGAGGGTGTCGCGGACGGGTACGCCGTGGGCCTCGGCGCCGCGGCGCAGGTAGTGGACGCTGACCGCATCGGGCGGCAGGCCGAGCACGACACGGCCGGAGGTTTCCGTCCGCCCGTACTCGATGTTGGTGTTCAGCCCCGGCAGGTCGGGCATCCGGCGTGGTACCCAGAACATGATGACGTCGGCGACGGCCATCCAGCGTTCCTCCCAGTCCTGGGAGATGTAGCCGGCCTGCGGCCGGTGGCGGTCGCGGGCCTCGGGGACGAACACGACGAGGGTTCCCGGCCCGGTCCAGCCGTCGACGATCAGGTGTAGCGCTTCGGGTCGCCACGACGGCGCGTCGGGATCGCGGGGCATCGGCCCGGCGACGAACATTGACGCCTGCCAGGCGCCGGGCGGTTGCTCGCCGGCGTACACGACGACCGTCTTTCCCATGGGGGTTCTCCTTGCTGCTGGGTGGCTGGTCATCAGAGCTGGATGCCGACACGTTCGCACAGGCCGCGCAGCTCGGCCCAGCCCGAGCCACGCCGGGCCCGGTCCAGGGCGCCGCGCAGGGTTTCGGCCACGATCGGGGAGCTGCGCACGCGCTGCGGCGCGAGGCGTTCGCCGACCAGGAGCATCCGCACTGCCTCGGTGTCCTTGCCGGTATTCGACAGGGCGCGGGCGAGGTCGATGTAGAACGCGACCTGCCGGGACACGGCCGGGACGAGGTGCGGGGTCACGCCGCGGGCGATGTGCACGGCGTGGCCGGGATCGTTGCCGTCGGCTTCCATGCTGATGCGCCAGAAGTCGATGTTGGTGGGGCCGAAGTTGAGGCCGAGCGCGTCGGATTGGCCGGTGCGCGCGGCGATGTCGGCGGCCTCGGTGACCGCGGCGGCGGCGCCGTCGATGTCGCCTTGGGCGTACTTGGCGAACCCGGACAGGGTGACCAGCTGTCCGAGCAGTTCGAGGCCGCCGGGCTTGGCCAGGTGCCCTTGCAGCGCGGTGGCGCCCTGCTCGGCGATGATCTGCGCGCGGGTGTAGAGGCCGATGCCGCTGGCGGCGTGGGCCTGCGACCAGGCGGCCATGCCCAGCATGATCGGGTCGTCAAGGGCGGTCGCGGCTTGCCGGGCGCGGTCGGCCACGAGTACGGCGGAGGCGGGTTCGCCGAGGTATCGGATGACGAACGAGGCCGCGTCGGCGGTGATCACCAGGGCCTTGAGCGCTTCGGCGCGTTGGCTGCCGGCGGCTGCGGCGTGCAGACCCGCCAGGAGTTCGGGTAGGAGGCGGGCGGCACCGAGGTAGTCGCAGCCGAACCGCAGCGCGGCCACGGTGTCGAGCTGTTGCAGCAGCGGCGGGAGCGGTCCGGCCGCGACGGTGGCCGGGTAGTCGAGGTCGGCTTCGATGATCGCCTTGGTGATGCCGTGGATCGCCTCGCGGGACTGGCCCTTGTCACCGGGCAGTACCCCGGTCGTGGTCAGGTCGGACAGCGGCACCCGCAGCGCGGTGGCGATCTCGGCGAGGACGAACCGGTTGTCGGCCGACCGCAGGCCGTTCTCGATGCGCGACCACGTGGTGTGGCTTATCCGGGCGACGCTGGCGGCGTAGCGGATCGACCAGCCGCGCTGCTGGCGCAGCAGTTTGATGCGATCGCCGATCGGTTCGTCGGAGATCAGGCGCGGTGGCCGCATCACTTTCCTTCCCTTGTGGACGATCGACTTGTCTGGTCATCGCCTGCCACCAGGGTAGACGTTGCGGTGCCACTTGGCACCAGTCATGTCCGTCGATGGGACTACGGTCGGCCCACGGGACGTGGTGGTCCGTGACACGAGCCTCCGGGCCGCTGCACCCGGACCCTGCCGGAGTCGGAGGTGGACTATGGGCCAGCACCGCGTCACGTGGTCGTACGAGCGGGGGCGTGAGGTGTGCTCCTGCGGCGGTGACCTGCCGTGCCCGGCCGCTGCCCTGGCCGCCCCGACCCAGCAGCTGCATTCGCTGATCGGCGACCGCGCCGGCGTCGCGCCGCTGCTGTCGTCTGCCTGGCGACGCCTGCTCGCCATGCGGTCCTGAGCCGGGGGCACGCCCGGGTACGGCGCCGACCGCACCCCGGACCGGGCCCGGCGTGCCCCCGCCTCAACGGACCTGCACCGGGGCCCAGAAGCAGGGGTGTCCCGTCCCTGCTGGCGATAGCGAAGGAGCGATCATGGAAACCACACTCGATCCCGCGGCCGTTGGCGCCCGCGCCGCCGAGATCCTGAGCCAGATGCAGGCTCACAAGCTCTGGGAGCGGTTCACGACCAGCAGCATGAAGTACAGCCCGTGTTGGGCGACCTACACCGGCATGCCCTCCATCAGCCGGTTCAACCTGGACTCGGATGGGCAGCCGCTGTTGGTCGAGGCGATGCGGGCGCTCGCGCTCAAGGCTGCCGTGTTCGAACTGTCGGGCGGCGACGAGAAGGTCGCCGAGCTGCTGCTGTCGTTGCCCGTCGACGACATGGTTCACGCCGTCCTGGCCCAGCACACCGTCATGTCGTGGATCGAGCGTGACCTCGGGGTGCTGTTCCCGCACGACACCGACTTGGAGGACTTCACCTACACCCGCGGGTGCGTCACCGACGTGTACTACGCCGCGGCCGGCTGGGGCGAGCAGCCGGTGCGCTACTGGCTCGACTCCCGCGAGGTCAACCGGCGCATCGCCCACCTCAACGAGCTGTACGGCACCGTCGGCATCACGGCGGGCGGCCGGTCGCATGACATCGACTTCGACGCCATGTTCGGCGACGACGCCGAGCGGGTGGCCGTCTAAACCCTGGCCATCTCGACCGACAGCACCCGGCGCAGGATCTTCACGACCTCGCCGGGTGCGAACCTCTCCCCGGCGATCCGTTCCAGCCGAGCCACCACGGTGAAGATCCGGTCCGGGCCGGTGGTCCGCAGATGCGCCACCATCCACGCGCTCAGATCATCCAGCGAGTCGGGCAGCACGAGCGCTTCCTGCGGTGGCTCAAGGACTTGGAGATGCGCCAGGTCCGGCAACGGCTCACGAGCCGATGCGTACGCCCCGGGCGGCATCCCCACCCGGTACGGGTGCACGCACACCGGGGTCCCCGAAGGGGTCGCCCGCCAGCCGAGCCGCTGGTTGAACGCCAGTTCACGGGCGGGCCGGGCGACGACGTCGAACCGGCCGGGCGCGAGCAGCTGCGCGGGGCAGATCCCGCACGTCTCTTCGCACCAGCGCTCCAGCGGACCTTCCACCCTCACATCGTAGGGGCTGAACAGGAGGTATTGGCGATGACGATTTTCGCGCCGCCCCGGGCGCCGGTCGTCGAGGACGCCCTGGCGGTGGCTAAGCAATGGTGCGCGGGGCGCACGATCGACGACCGGCCCGCGCTCACCCACGCCGCCCGCGTCGCCGTCACCGTCGGCGAACACCAGCCTGACGTGGACGCCGACGTCGTGGCCGCCGCGCTGCTGCACGACGCGCCCGAGTTCGCGCCCGCCACCCTGGACCTCGACGGGTTCCTCGACGATCGGTTCGGCGCGGAGGTCCGCCGGCTGATCCGGGGCATGCAGTCCGAGCACGATGCCATCGACCGCCAGGAGCCGGTCATCCCCGACCCCGCCGACGGCCACCTCATGCTGCTGTCAACGGCGGACAAGGTCGTCGCCCTGCGGTCGCTGCTGCGCCGGGCGGGCCTGTCCGGCGACGTCACTGCGTTCTTCGCCCGCCGCCGTCCGCTGCTTGACCTGCTCGCCTTCTTCCGCACCTTCCAGCGCACGAGCGTCGACGCCGTACCCGCAAGCCTCAGCGCGGCTCTCGACACCGTTTTGGTCGACCTCGCCGAGGCCACAGCGGCGGTCTCCAGATCATGAGCCCACTCGATGTGCCCCAGCTCAACGCGGTCTGCGAGGAGCTGTGCCAGCGCGCGGGCCTCGCCGCCCCAACCAGGCGTGAGGCCATCCGGGTGTGGGAACTGTCCGGAGTGCAACGGCTCACCCTGGCCGACGGCCACACCGTGATCGTCAAATACGCCATGGCGCCGTTCACCGGAGAGGCCCGGGTACTGCGGGCCGCCGCCGACGCCGGGGTACCCGTGCCCGCCGTCCTCGCCGCCACAATCCACGACAACAGGCTGGTCATGGTCATGGATGATCTCGGGGATCCCGTACGCGAGCCCGATGACATCGACGGTGCGGCGGCTGCTGCGGCCTTGCACCAGGCCACGATCGAGCCTGGTGGCCTGCACGTGTGGGGCGAAGCCCAGCTCGCAGACATCCCGTCCAGCGCGATCGCGCTGCTGACCGGGTTACGGGCCGATGGCCGGCTCCCCGGCGCTGCGGACCTCCTGCGGCCCCTTGACCTGCTCGCCCGGGATGCCCGGCGCCTGGTTTCCGGTGCCGAAACCCCGCCGTTCGGCGTCGTGCACGGCGAGTTCCACCCGACCGCGCTACACATCGGGCGCCACGGCGTACACATGATCGACTTCGCCATGGCCTATGTCGGACCAGGCATCTTCGACCTCGCGACCTGGCAAGGCACCCGGCAGCCACCCGACACCGCCCGCATCGACACCCAACTTCACGCGTACATCCACGCAGGCGGCGACCCACGCGTGCTCGACCCTCGCGGCGGCCAACCCGCCGACGTGTGGGCACTGGGCTGGCATCGCCTCTGGAGCGCCGCCTGGTTCCTACGCCAGGCCGCATCCGCCGCCGATGACGCCGACGACGTTCGCGTGGAACAGATCATCCGCCGACAGGTCACCAGCGCGGCCGGGCTGCTACGTAGCTGTCGCCGTTGCCACCGGACTTGGTGGCCTTGATACCCGGCGGTATTCGGCCAGCTCGGTGGCTTTCACTGCCGGTTTTCCGGGCGTACTCCCTACTCCAGTGTCGGGCAAGGCGCAGCGGTTGGACTCGAAGTGCGGACAGGGGATCGTGTATACGGTGGCCGACGTTGAGGGATTGCATGCAGATCGTCTGGTGGCAGAGGTGATGTCGAGGAGAGTGATGCCGCCGGCATCACCGTGGTGGTTGGGGTGATAGGCCGGTCCGGGTGATGCCGCCGGCATCAGGCACCAGATACCTGAGGCACCGGGGTGCCTACCCGGCGACGACAAATTCGTCGGGACGCCCGCCGCGACTCTCGCGCTTGGTGCGGTACGCGTGCACCCCCCGTGGCGGGCGGGCCAGCTCGGCGCGAGCTTCGGGGGCTCATCCATCAGCCGATTTGCCCATCGGGCGCGATCGTTGCCGGCGTGGCCGTACCGGTGATGCCGGCGGCATCGAGCTACTGCGGTTGTCGGGTGGGGGTGTGGTCAAGGAGGTGTAGCGCGGTGGTTACCTGGCCTTGCGTCCGGGGCGCCACGTGCTGGTGGCGGGGTAGTACAGCACGGTGGCGCCGATCTGCGTCCATCGGCCCAGGCGTACCGGTGTTTCCTTGCTGATCATGAAGCCGCAGCTCTGGTAGTAGGTGACCAGCGGTGGCCGGGTGGTCCGGATGACGAGGACAGCGCCGCGGGCGTCAGCGCGCCGTTGCAGCCAGTGCAGGAGGCGTCGACCGGCTCCGCCGCTGCCGTAGAGGTCCATGCCGTACCAGCGTTCCGGGCGGTGATCGGCCGACAGCGGCTGGGTCCACCGGATGGCGAGTTCACCGTGGGGGCCTTCGCACCAGTGCGGCACCCACCCACGTTCGGGGTGTTGGAGCCGTCGCTGCCAGACTCGTCGGATCGCCACCTGTCCCGTCGCGACTGCGATGATCACGGCTGGTATCACGGCCAGCGGCAGCACCAGCAGTTCCGGGGCCCATGGCATCAGCATCGTGGCGATGATCCCGGCGATGCCGGCGCCGGCAGCACCGACCACGGCGGCGATGCCCAAGGGGCCGCGCCATCCGTGCCGCAGGGTTCCCCAGCGCCATCGACGGATCATGAAGTGCAGTAGCCGCGCTTGGTCGGCGCGGGGAATGCCGGTGTGGAAACGCCACCCGTCATCGTGCTCCACTGTCGCCTACCGTTCGTCCTCGGCTGCCTGGAAGTTGTGCAGCCGAGGACGCTACCCGGCCGATGGACTCATCATCCACAACCTCAATCGGGGTACCGGCGCCCCTCGCCGCGCGAGCCGGTCGTGGGTGGCCGGGCGGGGTGGTGGCGCGGTTACCCGTTTCGTCCTACGGTGCTGAGGCAGCGCACCCATCGGCGCCACATGGTGCAGGCCGGGTACGCCTGCGATCTGATGCGGGAAGGGACTGTGCGGTATGACGCGATCGTTGCCCAGGGTGGTTGCCCCGTTGTTCTCGCCCGCGGCGCTGCTGCCGATGGGGGAGCCTGGCGGGGTGAGCTATCCGATGGCGCATGCGCCGGGTCGGCGTCGCCCGTATGGGGCGAGTCTGGCGGTGCCGATGCCGGTGCAGGGTAAGCACCACACCACCGCCACCTCTCCGCGCACGAACATGGCGACGGAGACGTCGTCTGACGGCACGGTGCGCCGTGACAGTCAGGCCGACACGGGCTCGGACAGCTAGCGGGTGGGCCGTCGGGACGTGACGTCCAGGGACACGGTCCTGGTCTTGACCAGCGCGGGGGATCCGACAGCGGAGGCGGTGGTCTGCGCGTTGGCGCGGGCCGGGGCCACCATCGCCCGGTTCGACACGGGTGACTTCCCACTCGGGTTGGGGTTGTCGGCGACAACCGCGGCGGCGGGCGGCTGGGCCGGGTCGGTGACCGGCGCCTGGGGCGTGCTGGACCTGGAGCGGGTTCGATCGGTGTTCTACTGGCGTCCGACCAGTTTCCGGCTGCCGTCGGGGATGTCACCGGCCGATGAGGTGTGGGCGGCTGTCGAGGCCCGCCACGGCTGGGGCGGTCTCCTGGCGAGCCTGGATGCGCGGTGGGTCAACGATCCGGTCCGCAGTGCCGCCGCCGAGTACAAGCCGTTGCAGCTGTCGGTGGCCGCGCGGTGCGGGCTCGCGGTGCCGCGCACGCTGGTGAGCAACGTGCACACCGATGTAGTCGACTTCGCCCGCCAGATCGGGGGCCCGGTGGTGTGTAAACCGTTGTCCTCACTGGTGTTCGCCGAGAACGGCGAGGAGCCGACCAAGACCTACACCACGATCATCGACCCCGCGTCGGTCGACCCGGACGCGTTCGCGATGACCGCGCACCTGGTGCAGGAGTACATCAACAAGGCCTACGAGGTCCGGGTCACGGCGGCCGGGAAGACGCTGCTCGCCGTGTCGATCCGCTCGTCCTCGCCGGCCGGCCGGGTGGACTGGCGCGCCGACTACGACTCGCTCACTACGGCGGGTCTCCGTGCCCGAGGCGGTGGCGTCGGGCATCGACCGATTCCTGACCCAGATGGGCCTGGCCTACGGCGCGTTCGACTTCGCCGTCACCCCATCCGAGCAGTGGATCTTCCTGGAGTGCAACCCGGTCGGCCACTGGTTGTGGCTGGAACACGAGACCGGCGCCCCCATCGCTGACGCCATCGCGGAGCTGCTGCTGCAAGGAACACGGGGATGAGCACGTGGCAGCGGCACGCGGACGAACTGGCCGCGGCCCTGACCCGCGCCGGGGCCCTGACCCCTGGCTGGCGAGCGGCGTTCACCCAATCCCCGACACATCTTCGTCCCCCACTTCTACCTCGAAGACGACAGCAACAGCCGCGTCGACGCGGACACCCCGGCCGGGCTCGCCGCGGTCTACGCCGACGAGTCGCTGGTCACGCAGGTCGCCCCGCACCCCGGGGGCGGCTTCACGGTCCCCACCAGCTCGTCGACTCGGCCGAGCTGATGGCGCGGATGCGACATGCTCGACGTCACCGACAACACGACGGTCCTGGAGATCGGCACCGGCACCGGCTACAACACCGCCCTGCTATGCCACCGCCTCGGCGACCGGCAGGTAGCCAGCATCGACATCGACCCCTGCTCGTCGAGACCGCACGCACACGGCTGGCCAGCCTCGGCTACCACCCGCACCTAACAGCAGGAGACGGCGCAGGCGGCGTGCCCGCCCACGCCCCGTTCGACAGGATCATCGCCACCGCGGCGGTCACCGCCATCCCCCGACGTGGATCACCCAACTCACCGACCGCGGCAGGATCGTGGCCGACATCCGCGGCGAACTGGCCTCCGCGTGATCATCGCCGACAAAACGGCCCCACCAGGTACGCGGCCGGTTCCACGACACACCGGGCACTTCATGTGGCTGCGCGCCCGCGCCGAGCACCCCTCCGCAACGGCACCGACCCGACCACCGTGTTCGACTTCACCGACCCGGAACACGCCACACCGACATCCCGTCGACGCGTTCACCGACCGCAGCTTCGGGTTCCTGCTCCAGACCGCCCTGCCCAACCTCGGCCCCATCAGTGGCACCTACCAGACGGCGGCGACGGCGTGTTCCTCCACGCCGAGGACTGCTCCTGGATCCAGTACCGGCCCGGCCGGGACACCGCCACCGTCACCTACGGCGGCCCCCGACCGCTGTGGACCGTCACGACACTGGCACCGCTGGCACCGCTGGCACCGCCCAGCATCGACCGGTACGGCATCACCGCCCCGACGACGGCCGTCACCACATCTGGCTCGACCACGACCACACCAGCACGACCATCGTCACCACCCGGCCACCGGACCAGCCGGCGCCAGCGCACGTGATGCCGGCGGCATCACCTAATCGCCGCCAGGTCAGGACAGGAGACCACCAATGACCTACCAACCAACCAGGACTGCATCTCACCTACAGCTGAGCGGGCTACTGGCACTTCATGCTCTACATCGAGCCACCGGGACACACCGGCAGCGCAACGCGCCCAGCAGCTCGACGCCTCGCAGCCGCTACGCGGCCGAATGGCGCGACAGGCTCACCCTATGCGCCCCGACGCCTGCACGTTCCCTCGTCACCCCAGACGACGCGCCAAAACTGTGGCATCCCTGCGTTACGACGACCCCGATTCACCGTCTGCGATCGCGGACGGATGCGTGTGCTGGCAGACGTTCCGCCCCCGGCACCTGGCTGCCCGTCGCCGTACACACTACGAACTGTCACCGGCAAGCACGAGCACTGGAAGTACCACACCTACGCCCACTTGCGCTGCCCGACGGCGAACGCCTGACCACGCTCATCATCGACCGCGAAGCCCACATGGTC
>NZ_JAUALB010000003.1 GCF_030345795.1 Micromonospora sp. WMMA1363 | reverse complement strand
TCGCAACGTAGAGGCCGGCCTCGGAGATCACGGTCATGTCCTGCTGGCCGGATGGGGGTACGCACTGAACGCGTACCCCTGTCGTCCTCGTCGAGGCGACGGGTCATGTCGGATTGCCATCGATATCCGAGCGGGCGGGCGATGTCGGCGGCGACGAACCAGGGGTCTCCGTCGGCCGGGAGAACGGTTCGGATCTCGGTGTCGTCGTAGGCGAACACCCGGACGGCGCTCATGCGGCTCGCCTCGCGCGGGCTTTAGCGCTCGTGGTGGGCGAGGTCGGCCATGTGCGCGCGGCGGAGTAGGCCGATGCGGCGGGCCCCGTTCGGCGGGGTCGGTGATCTCGGCTGGGACCTGGGCGTCGAAGCGGGCGGTTGAGGCGCGTTGGGCCGCTGCGGGGCAGTAGCTGTGGGGGTCGAGGGCACGGGCGGCGCGGCGGAGTCCGGCACGATTACGGCCGGCGGCGGCGCGGTCCTTTGCGGAGTTGCTCGTTCATGAGGCCCGCTCCCACATGGCGTCGCGGGGGGAGACCGAGGCGTTCGCGGCGCGGCGTTCGCGGCTTGCTGCTGGCGGCGTGGGTGCCACGTCGCCAGCGGTCGAGGGTGGCGCGGGAGATGACCATCAGTGCGGCGCGCTCGTCGTCGGTGGCGCCTCGAGCGCGGTGCACCGTTTGCTGACGATGTTCCCAGCGCAACCGCCACGTATCGGCCGGTGACACTGTGGGGGGAGGTTGGGTGTCATGCATGACACCCATCATGCACGTCTCATAAGTAGACGCAAGGGGGCGGCTCGAAGTCTCTCGTGACATTGGGTCGAATGTACCGTGTCATCCATGACCACCCGATGTCGCGCTCTCTACCTGCCGTCCAGTACTCCCCCGGACCGCGTACCACCGATGGCACGTGTCACGTGTGACGACGACAATGTCCGATCAGGGGACCTACCGTGTCCGCATGGCGCCCGTCTCCCGGACCAGAGAGGTCGCGACTTCGCGCAGCTCATCCGAGTGGGGACGGCGGCGAAAGGCTGGAACGCAGGAGGGACGTCATCGAGGAGGGCCGGCCTGTCGCGGTCGACGTACCTGCGCGGGAGGACGGCCGGGTCGAGCGCCCGACCCCCGGCAGGTGCGGGCAGTCTGCCGCGTGTGGGCATCGACCCTCGCGAGGCGGCCGTCGCGCTCGGTACCTCACCCGAGAGGAGATGGGGCTCGGGCCGGAGCCGCCGCGGATCCTCGACGCGCACGGTGGAGGAGGTCATCGAGATCCTCCAGGACCCGAACGTCACCGAGATCGAGAGGTGGGGAGTGGTGCAGTACCTCCGGTTCCGCACCGGCCGCCCAGTCGAGTCACGCCGCCGCCCGCGTCGGATAGACAGGCATCGTGTCAGGCAGATCTCGCCTATGCGGTTGTCGCTTGCCTGCCCAGCTTGGTAAACACGGGTTGCTTGGCGTACATAGCCTACGCCTTGTAAGCGAGATGTCGCCGGTTCGATCCCGGCCGGGGCTCCAAGTACCACTTAGAGGCCCGATGACCTGGGAAAACACCAAGGTCATCGGGCCTTAAACTTTGTCTGGCTGCCCGGATCGGACTTGCCTAGCCGCTCACACAGCACTCGCTTAGAGGAATGAGGGGGCATACCATGTGTCGATGGTGAGACATTCCCGGCCCGACCCGGGCCACCTCCGCCCCTTCATCGAGTCCTTCGCCCTTGAGCTGCGGATACGCGGCAAGAGCACCCGTACACGCGAGATGTACACCGATGCCGTGTCCTGGTTCGGCGGCTGGCTGATCCAACACAAGCCGGTGCAGTCCTGGGGGGGTGTCACACGTGGGCACCTCGGCGCGTTCTTTCTCTGGCTCGACGATCAGGGCTACTCCGCGTCGTACCGCAACAACATCGCGCGCTGCCTCCAGCAATTCTGCAAGTGGTACGCGGAGGAGGAGGATCTTCCGAACCCGTTCGAGCGGTTCGTGCCCCCCGCAGCCCCCAAGTTGGGGGAGAAGCTCGTGCCGGTCCTGGAACTGGAGGACATGCAGCGCCTGGTCAAGGACGCCGAGCAGGGACGCGACCTTGAGAGTCGTCGGGACGCAGCGATCTTGCGAGTGTTCGCCTGCACCGGAGTCCGGCTCGCCGAACTCGCGGGCCTGGAGGTCGGCGACGTGTCGGTCGCGGACCGAACCGCAATCGTCGTGGGCAAGGGCAGCAAGCAGCGGACGGTCAAGTTTGATCACAAGTGCGCCCAGGCGATCGACCGGTACAAGAGGGTCCGGGCCAGCCACAAGGCTGCCGCCCTGCCGGCCTTGTGGCTGGGTTTGCGACGGAACGAACGGGGGATGACCCGCTCCGGCATCTACCAGATGATCGCCCGCCGCGGAGAGCGATTGGGGATCAGGGTGCACCCGCACATGTTCAGGCACACCTTCGCGCACCGCTGGCTGGATGCCGGCGGCGCGGAGGGTGATCTCGAGGAGCTGGCGGGCTGGGAATCATCACAGATGCTGCGTCACTACGGTCGGTCGGCCCGGTCCGCCAGAGCCCGACGTGCGTACGACCGCGTGGACGTGATGGGTGGCCTGTAGCGGGCTTATCCGCGCTGGCTGGGGCCTGCTGGCTCGGACAGGTCCAGCCTGCCGCGGTCGGTGAGGTCCTTGACGGCGGCGCTGTAGCCGCACCACCAGCGCTTGTCTCCGGACTCGGTGAGCCAGAGACGGATATGGCCGGCCGCGAGGAGTGCGGCGGAGGTGAAGCCGAGGAGCAGCACGCCGACGAACAGCAGGCTGAGTCTGGGCGTGTGGGTCGCTTCGGGGCTGAGCACGATGATCATAAGTGCTGCGAAGAGCGCGACGGTGATGAGTCCGGCAAACCTACCGAGGGTGATCATCCAGCATTTGTGGAGCACGGTGCGGGTCATCTCCGATCAGGTGAGATTGGGGAGGGGCATGATCGGAGGTCGGACGGGGGTGCGCGCCGGCCTCCCGAGGGTTGCCGCTGGCGGTGCGGTCCCCGGTCTGCTATGGAGAGTGTGACTGCTGGATGGTGGCCACCTCCCCCGGGTTGGTGGCGGTCCCACGGATGGGACTGCCGTGCGGATCTCTGTGCAGGGGATTTAATCTGCTCTTCAAATTCACGTTATGCAAGTCGTACACACGTATTAGGTGTCGTGGAACTCGCGGGGATCTTGCATCGATGTCGGACATAGCCGACGCCTGATCGGCTGCCTGTCCGCTATCTGACTATCACGACCAGCAGTGCATCGCAGACAACTGCCACCATCTACGCATTCGCCGCCGGGTGGCAAAAGGGCGGCCACCCGCAACGGGTAGTCGCCCTCGACGCGACCGTCACCCACTCACGCCGGCCATCGGTAGCGCACCTCGTGTCGATGCCCCGCCTTCACCATCAGCTGGCACTCCACGACATCTCCGGTCGCGGCCACGACCACCCGGAACGTACGCAGGATCGGCACCTCGGTAGGCAGCGCCAAGGCGACGAACTCCTCAGACGTCGGGGGGCGGGTGGAGATAACGTCCTCGATGGATGCCGGCTCCACCCCCAGTTCGGCGAGCACCGCTGGGGCGCCGCCCTTGATGAGTCGCCGCGCGGTGAGCGGAGTGCCTCGGGCCAGGGCGACCGGATAGAAGGTCCACACCAGCTCGACTGGCTGCCCGTCGAGGGTAAGCAACTGCTGTCGGCGCACCACCGGCTCGCCCGGGTCGATGCCGAACGCTGCGGCGACCTGGACGGGCGCCGGGTGCTCGCCGACGTCGAGGAGCTGCGACGCGCCGCGCTGGCCGCGGTCCGCGGCGGCGGTGATCCATGCGTACGGCTGGCCGGGCGTCGACGGTGTGCTGTAGTCGGCGGGGGTGATGGTCTGCTGCTGGGTGGGGCGGACGAACACTCCGCGACCGGGCTGCCCTTCGAGGTAGCCCTCGGCCTTGAGGATGCCGAGGGCGTTCTGGATGGTGGCACCGTGGGTGCGGTGCTGGTCCATGAGTTCGGCGGTGGAGGGCAGTTTCGCGCCCGGGGCGAGGTCGCCGGACATGATGACGGCTCGAAGTTCGGCGGCGATCTGGTGAGAGCGGGGTCGGGGGTCGCGGGCGGTCACGGTCAGCCTGCCTGCCGGACGTAGCGGATGTGCTGGCCGGCGCGCATGACGTTGACGTCGACCTGGTAGGGCTGGCCGGTGTCGTCGAGCAGGATGCGGGTGAGGATCAGCGCCGGCTCGGGCTTCTGCATGGCCATCGTGGTCTGCTCGTACGGGGTGGTCCATCGGGTGGTGACGTCCTCGCGGACCTCGGTTGGGGTGTAGCCGAGTTCGGCGACGAACCGAACGGCGCCGCCGGGGATCTTTGCTGGCTGGGCGAGGGCGGTCATGGCGGCGAGGCTGGCTGGCCAGTATGACGTGGCGACCTCTACGGGTAGGTCGTTGGCGAGGATGAGCCGGCGGCGGGCGACGATGGAGAAGCCGGGGGCGACGCCGAGGTGCTCGGCGATGTCGGCTGGGGCTGGGATCGTCTCGACGTTGAGGACGCGCTGGCTGCCCTGCTGTCCGCGGGTGGCCGCGTCGGCTGTCCAGGCGTCGCCGGCGACGGGGTTGAGGTACTGGTCGGAGGTGCTGGTCCACCTCGGCTGTCCCATGGTCGGCGCTCCCTCAGCTTGTGGTGATCTCGGCTGACCTTACTGCCTTACCCGGCAAGTTCCTCGCATGTCGCACTGTACACGTCCTTGCTACCTTGCCAGGTATGGACGTATGGTGGCGGACGTGGACCTCCCTGACCGGCTCGCCTTGGCTAACGAAAGCGGCCCCCGGCGGTGCACCAACACCAGCCGAGGGCCTTGCCTCCAACCCTGCTGTGAGAAGGGCTGAAGACCATGTCCATCATCGCGCACGCTCCGACGTCCGCATCGCCGATTGTGCCGCCGGACTTCCCATCGAAGTGCCCTCCGTGGTGCGTCGACTGCTGGAAGGGCGGCGATTCATGGGAGACGCCGGACCCTGGGGTGACGTTTCACCACGGCGCGACCCGCACCATCGTGGCTACCGACGGGCCAGAGCAGCGTGAGGTGGAGATCTCGCTAGAACGTCTCGATGCTGACGGCGAAGAGGGTGCAACACAGGTCTATGTGCGGTCGTCGGACGGGGCCTTTAGCCTGAGCCTCGACGAGGCGGAGCTACTCGCCGCCGAGCTGTTCTCCCTGCTTGTGCGTGGCCGGCGCGACGGGCAGCAGTGACAGCATGAACCTGCCCGACTGGCTCGGCCCGGTGCTCGACGTGGCGCCGGCATACGCCCGGCATGTCGCGGTCGGCGCCGGGATCGTCGGCGCGCTGCTCGCCGCCGTGCTGGTCTGGCGGTTCCTGCGCACCGGCCACGCGCACACACGCGTCGGTACCCTCGCGGTCGTCCTCGCCACGGCGTTCGCCGCCGAGGGCATGTGGGAGGTCGCCCGGGGTGCACTCGAGCTTTCGATCCCGGTCGCCTTGGTCCTGTTCGGCATGTTCGAAGTTGTCATGGTGTCGCAGGGCCTGCTCGCCAAGCACAAGCTCACCCAGCAGCCGCCCGGTGACGTCCGCCGGCACATCCGTTTCGTGTGGGCGGTCGCCGCCGCGTCCGGAATCGTCGCCTCTACCGCGTCCAGCTCGGTGCCGGAGTTTCTGCTACGCCTGTTCGCCCCTGCTGTCGGTGCCGGGATTTGGTGGATGGGCATCACCGCCGACAAGCCGGGCGCCGTCGAGCAGCCGACGAGTTGGATCTGGACCCCCCGCCGTATCGGCATTCACCTGGGGCTGATCCAGCCGGGCCAGCAGGATCTGGTGCGGGTGGACCGGGATCGGCGTATCGACGCGATGACCGTGACCGCGCACCGGCTGCACCACGGGTCGCATCGGCTGGCGGGCTGGCGGAAGGCGAAGCTGCGTCGGCTCGCGTTGCAGGCCGACGATGCGATGGTCGTCGAGGCGCAGCGGAGGGTGGCGCGGGTGCACCGTATCGAGCAGCTCACCGATCCGTCTGCTGCTGTCGTGGAGCCGAGCGCTGACGAGTGGGCGTTGATGGACCGCACCCGCCGGAGCATGACGGAGGCGGCGACCCGGATCCGGACCCGTGACGAGTACGCCTGGACCAGCATCGTGGACCAGACACCCCGGCCGATGTGGTCCAACGGGCTGGTCCAGATGCGGACCAGCATCGCGGACCAGATCCGCACCGAAGCGGTGGACCAGGCCCGGACCAATGGCCGGTCCAACCCAGTGGACCGGGACTGGTCCACCTCGGACGGGGTGGACCAGCCCGAGACCAGGGACGCAGCAGCCGCCCGGACCACGCCGTTGCGGCGGACCGCCGTCCGCCTGGACCGTGTTCGTCCGGTCAGCCCGGCCGCCGCTGGGGATGTGCCGCCCCGGATAGAGGGCATGGTCCGTGACCTGAAGCGCGCGTATCGGGGTGACATCCCGGGCCGCCGGACGGTCATGGACCGTATGGGTTGGACCAGCGCCGGTGACGCCCAGACCGCTATCAACTTGGTCCGCGCTGAGCGGACCAAGACCAAGAAGGAGGACTAGACCATGCCGAAGAAGGACTCGTTCTACGTAGTCGCGACGGAGAACCACTCGGGCCGCACGCTGACCGTCTGACCACGAAGCTGCGGGGCCCGGCCCCACCTACCAAAGCCGGACCGGGCCCCGCCTCCAACCCCGAGAGGAAGGAACACCAATGTCCCACACCAACGGCAAGCGCCGGGGTGACACCAGCCTCGCGTGGCTCGCGCTCACCTACCTGGTGCTGCTGGTCGTGACCGTGCTGGCCGCTGGCGCGCTCGGCGCGTCCCTCGGGGGCCACCAGTGACCGCAGATGTGACGCAGCGTGAGACTGCACTCTGCAATGCAGACTCCGCCGACCTGCCCTCTGAGCGCGAAACCGGCCCGGAGACGCCGGAAGGTCTGCACTCTGCAATGACGGACAGTGACCGTCGTTCGTTGGATTCGCGGGCGTGGCTGTCCCGGTTCGGCGCGTACTGCACCCCGCCGGCCCTGCTGACGGAGCGGCGGCCGGCGCTGGACACGATGCGCCTGTACGCGGAGCGGGGCCGGTACACCGACAGCAGGCGCGGGCTGGTGCGTGCGTTCGGGCGGGCGTGGCTGGCCCTGGTGGCGGTCCCGGCTGTGGCGGCGGCCCGCCTGTTCGAGTGGCTGTTGGAGCGGCCGGCGCGGTTCGGGGTCGCGGTTGTCACCGTCAAGCTGCTGTCCACACTGCCCCCGGCCGTGTGGTTGGTCGATCACGTCATCCACCCCGGCGCCGACCTGGCGCTGTGGCTGTTCCTGTAAGGAGGCCTTTGTGGCGAAGCACGTGAATATCAGGTCGATTCGGCAGAAGGGGGTGAAAACCCTCGCCTGGCTGTCGTTCGGGCTCGCCTTCGTCGGTGGCGCGTTCGGCGCGGAGACGTTCGTCGGTGACGGAATCGAGTGGGTGCTGGAGGCGCTGCCGTGGGCGTGGCTGCCGGTGCTGCTACTGATCGTCGCCGTGGTCGGCACCCTGATCGACTCGTTCGTTGATGGCGTCCCGAACTGGTTCGCGGTCGGATCCGCGTTGTTGGCTCCGTCGATTGCGACAGCGGTGGACGGGAAGTTCGGCGACACGATCTCCGCCTGGGCTGACGGCGCGCAGGGGTGGGTCAACGGTCTGCTGACGGAGTGGACCGGTGAGCAGTCGGCGGTGGGTTTGACGTTGGCGTGCGCTGTGGCGTCGCTGTTGATGGCACGCCGGGTCATCCGCAAGTCGTCGACGGCGGAGGCGTGAGATGGGCCTCGACGTCCTGTTTTGGATCATGCTGTTGACCTGGATGGCAAAACGGTCAGCCGAGGATGTGACGTACGCGCTGAAGGGGCAGACGCCGCCGCGTCACCGTGAGCGCATGGAGCGCATCAGGCGGGGTGAGTCGCAGTCCCGGTACGGGGTGCGCGGTTGGCTGGACGACGCGACGGAGGATTTCCTGCGGGCTAACACCGGGTGGCGGCGTAGCCGGGCGGCGAAGAAAGCGGCGCAGCGGCTGAACGTGCCGGTTGACGACATGGTCGACGTGGTCCGCGAACCCCGGCCGGTGTCGGAGCGGCGGCGCGACCGGCATCCGACCGACCCGAACAACACCCGTAACTGTGCGACCTGTGAGGGCTCGGTGGTGCTGGATGGGCGGCCGTGTCCGCGCTGCCTGGCCGAGCAGCAGCGCCGTAACGCCGAGTGGGAAGAGCAGCAGCGCCGCAACGCCGAATGGAAGGACGGCATGCGCCCGATCGGTGACGTCGAGAGGCCGACGTGCGTGCGGTGCCGTGTGACCTACGCGCAGCCCGGCTCGGCGAACTGCCCCGCCTGCGACCGCGCCGAGGGCAACTACCCCACCGACACCCCCACCGCTCGCATCTACCTGTTCCCCGACGTCAAGAAGATCGAAAAGGAGATCGACATGGCTAACGCCGAGGTAACCGGCCTGCCTACTGCCATCGCCTACGCCGCTGAGGTCGCCGCGACCCACCAGCAGTTCAACTCCGAGGGCTACGCCGGGGCCCTGCAACGACTCGGCTTCGGCGACACCGTTCTGAGCCTGGAGGGCGAGGCGCGGGAGGCGTCGGCGACCGCGACCGCGAAGTGGACCGCCCTGGCGGAGGAGATGCAGAAGTTCCACGGCGGCCGGGAGTTCTACCAGTCCAACCGGACGCGCCGGACAAGGAGGCCCTGGTCAACGAGTGATCCGGGCTTCTTCCGTGGGGCGCAGACCGGGCTGGTCTGCGCCGCCGCGGTGGAAGCCTGGGGAGCCTGCTTGAGGGAGATGCCGTGGACACCCGATCCGAGCCGGTAGCCGGTGGGCTGCGTCCGCAGCTCGTCCCGCACGCCGCCGTCGGCGCGCTGGTGGTCGCCGCCGGTGCGGCGCGCATCGCTGTGCATGTGACCGGCGACGAGCAGCAGGTGGCCGTGTGGGTGGCCGGTGCCGCGTTCGTCATCGCTGTTGTGGCCGCGACGAAGGTGCGGGGGCGGGTGTTCGACCGGCGTGCCCGCCGACGGGCGTACACGTTCGCGGCGGTCGCCGGGGTGTGGCTGGTGTCGGTGACTGTCGCCGGTCTGTCGCTGGGCGCGGTCGGCATCCTGATGGCGTTCGGGTACGCCTTGTCGACGCACTGGTGGCGGTCCCGCCCGGTGGGGTTGATCCAGCAGAAGACGTCGAGGTCGGAGTACCAGCGGCTGTGGTCGGAGAACGTGGGCCGCCCGGACGGCGCGCTGCCCGGGTCGTCGCTGCGTGACCCTCAGCCCATCAAGGCCGGCATCCGGTACACGCTGCGGCTACGACCCGGCAAACAGGATCTCGGCATGACGATCGCGGCGGCGAAGAAGCTACGCGGCGGGCTGCGGTTGCAGGCGGACCAAGAGTTACTCATCGAGGCCCACCCAACTGAGCGGGAGCCGGACGTGCTGCTGACGATCGTCACCCGTTCCCCGATCCGTAGCAGTGTGGACTGGCTGGGCCGGAGGCGTTCGACTCGGCCTCCGGTCGGGTGACGCTCGGCCCGTACGCCGATGGGGAGGGCCTGGCCGCCTGGAGGGCGTACACCGAGCACCGGCTGTGGGGCGGGTACGTGCAGGGCGGAACCGGGTCGGGCAAGTCGCGGCTTATTGAGTCGGTGGCCATGTCCCTCGCCGCGAGCGCCAGCCATCCGACGGTGATCCTGTACGGCGACGGTCAAGGTGGCGCGTCGTCGCCGCTGCTCATGGCGCACGCCGACTTCAGGGCCCGCACCCACCAGCAGATCCTCGTGATGCTGGAGGGCATGCATCTGGTGATGCTGCTGCGGCAGGACGAGAACGCCATCGCGGCCCTTGAAGGGTTCACGCCGGCCGGCGATCGGCCCGGACTGCTGGGCATCATCGACGAGTGTCACAAGCCGATGTCGAAGCTGGAAAACGCAGGGGCATGGCAGCGCATCCAATACCTGGCGTCGACGATCGCCCGCGAAGGCGGGAAGGTTGGCGTTGCGCTACTGCTTGCGTCGCAGGCACCGACGCTGACGCGTTTGGCGGTGCGGGCACGCCGAGCGCTGAGGCGATCAGATCGAATCTGCTCGCCGGTAACGGGGTGATGATGCGGGGTAAGGACCCGAACGCGAAGTCGGTGTTCAAGGTAGACGTAGACCCGTCCCAGTTCCCGCCGCTACCCGGGTACGGGTACCTGATCGACCGGATCCGGAGGCCGGTCGGCGCCGTTCCGCAGCTACTACGTGAGCAATGAGCAGCGGAAGGTGTGGCCGAAGCGCATCACCTGGCGGTCGCTGGACCGGGTTCAGCGGCGGCGTGGGGTGTGACGTACCTGCGTCGGCACCAGATGGCAGACGAGGCGTTGGAGGCTGCCCGCCAGCGAATCGCCGCCCGCCGGGCAGGTGTGGCGCTTGACGTGTCGGTCGATCCGGTGCCGCCTTCGGACCGTGGGCGCCATCGACTTGC
>NZ_JAUALB010000002.1 GCF_030345795.1 Micromonospora sp. WMMA1363 | reverse complement strand
TGGGCTACGGCCACCGCGGCATCAACCAGCCGGTGCTCGACCGCGCCACCGGCAAGGTCGAGGTGACCAGCCACAATCACGGCTTCGCGGTCGCCTTCCCCGGCACCGAGCCGGGTGCCGTCGTGCCGACCAGGTGATCGACACCGAGTTCGGGGGCGTCGAGGTCTCCCACGTGTGCCTCAACGACAACGTGGTCGAGGGGCTGCGGGCGAAGGACGTGCCCGCCTTCACCGTCCAGTACCACCCGGAGGCGGCGGCCGGTCCGCACGACGCGGACTACCTCTTCGACCGCTTCGCCGAGCTTATCGAAGGCGGGAGAATGCCTAAGCGGACCGACCTGAAGCACGTCCTGGTGATCGGCTCCGGGCCGATCGTGATCGGGCAGGCCTGCGAGTTCGACTACTCCGGCACCCAGGCGTGCCGGGTGCTGCGCAGCGAGGGGATCGGGTCAGCCTGGTCAACTCGAACCCCGCGACGATCATGACCGACCCGGAGTTCGCCGACGCCACCTACGTCGAGCCGATCACCCCGGAGTTCGTCGAACTGGTCATCGCGAAGGAGCGTCCGGACGCGGTGCTGCCAACCCTGGGCGGCCAGACGGCACTCAACACGGCTGTCGCGCTGCACGAGGCCGGTGTGCTGGAGAAGTACGGCGTCGAGCTGATCGGTGCCGACATCGACGCGATTCGGCGGGTGAGGACCGGCAGCTGTTCAAGGACATCGTCGTCAGGGCGGGCGCCCGGATCGGTGTGCAGGATCCGGCCGCGCTGGTGCCCCGCTCCCGGGTCTGCCACTCGATGGACGAGGTCCGCGACACCGTCGGTGAGCTGGGCCTGCCGGTGGTGATCCGGCCCTCGTTCACGATGGGCGGCCTCGGCTCCGGCATGGCGCACACCGACGGGGACCTGGCGCGCATCGCCGGCGCCGGCCTGGCCGCCAGTCCGGTGCACGAGGTACTCATCGAGGAGAGCGTGCTCGGCTGGAAGGAGTACGAACTCGAGCTCATGCGGGACCGGCACGACAACGTGGTGGTGGTCTGCTCGATCGAGAATGTCGACCCGATGGGCGTGCACACCGGCGACAGCGTCACCGTGGCGCCGGCCATGACGCTCACCGACCGGGAGTACCAGCGCCTGCGCGACCTGGGCATCGCGGTGCTGCGCGAGGTCGGCGTGGACACCGGTGGCTGTAACATCCAGTTCGCGGTGAACCCGGCCGACGGTCGGATCGTTGTGATCGAGATGAACCCACGGGTGTCCCGCTCGTCGGCGCTCGCGTCGAAGGCGACCGGCTTCCCGATCGCGAAGATCGCCGCGAGGCTCGCCATCGGCTACACCCTCGACGAGATCCCCAATGACATCACGGGCAAGACCCCGGCGGCGTTCGAGCCGGCCCTGGATTACGTGGTGGTGAAGATCCCCCGGTTCGCGTTCGAGAAGTTCCCCGGCGCGGACCCGGAGCTGACCACCACGATGAAGTCCGTCGGCGAGGCGATGAGCCTGGGCCGCAACTTCACCGAGGCGCTCAACAAGGCGATGCGCTCGATGGAGACGAAGGCAGGCGGATTCTGGACGGTGCCGGATTCGGTCGTCGCTGCCGCGACGGGCGCCGGCCCGGCGGGCGCGACGAAGGAGGACACCCTCGCCGCCCTGCGGGTGCCGCACGACGGGCGGCTCTACACCGTCGAGCGGGCGCTGCGGCTGGGCGCGTCGGTCGCCGAGGTCGGCGCCGCGTCCGGCGGCATGGACCCGTGGTTCCTGGACCAGATCGCCGGCCTGGTGGAGCTGCGTGCCGAGATTGTCGACGCCCCGGTGCTCGACGTCGACCTGCTACGCCGCGCCAAGCGGGCCGGCCTGTCCGACCGGCAGCTCGCCGCGCTGCGTCCGGAGTTGGCGGCAGAGGACGGCGTCCGGACCCTGCGGCACCGGCTGGGTGTCCGGCCGGTCTACAAGACGGTGGACACCTGCGCCGCCGAGTTCGCGGCGACGACCCCGTACCACTATTCGTCGTATGACACGGAGACCGAGGTGCGCGGGTCGGACCGGCCCAAGGTGCTGATCCTCGGGTCGGGGCCGAACCGGATCGGGCAGGGCATCGAGTTCGACTACTCCTGCGTGCACGCGGTGATGGCGCTGCGGGACGTCGGCTTCGAGACCGTCATGGTCAACTGCAACCCGGAGTCGGTCGGCGGTGTCGTAGTCGGTGGAGACAGTCTCCGGGTTGCAGTTGACCATGACGGTCTCGAAGCCGACGTCCCGCAGCGCCATCACCGCGTGCACGCAGGAGTAGTCGAACTCGATGCCCTGCCCGATCCGGTTCGGCCCCGACCCGAGGATCAGCACCTTGGGCCGGTCCGACCCGCGCACCTCGGTCTCCGTGTCATACGACGAATAGTGGTACGGGGTCGTCGCCGCGAACTCGGCGGCGCAGGTGTCCACCGTCTTGTAGACCGGCCGGACACCCAGCCGGTGCCGCAGGGTCCGGACGCCGTCCTCTGCCGCCAACTCCGGACGCAGCGCGGCGAGCTGCCGGTCGGACAGGCCGGCCCGCTTGGCGCGGCGTAGCAGGTCGACGTCGAGCACCGGGGCGTCGACAATCTCGGCACGCAGCTCCACCAGGCCGGCGATCTGGTCCAGGAACCACGGGTCCATGCCGCCGGACGCGGCGCCGACCTCGGCGACCGACGCGCCCAGCCGCAGCGCCCGCTCGACGGTGTAGAGCCGCCCGTCGTGCGGCACCCGCAGGGCGGCGAGGGTGTCCTCCTTCGTCGCGCCCGCCGGGCCGGCGCCCGTCGCGGCAGCGACGACCGAATCCGGCACCGTCCAGAATCCGCCTGCCTTCGTCTCCATCGAGCGCATCGCCTTGTTGAGCGCCTCGGTGAAGTTGCGGCCCAGGCTCATCGCCTCGCCGACGGACTTCATCGTGGTGGTCAGCTCCGGGTCCGCGCCGGGGAACTTCTCGAACGCGAACCGGGGGATCTTCACCACCACGTAATCCAGGGCCGGCTCGAACGCCGCCGGGGTCTTGCCCGTGATGTCATTGGGGATCTCGTCGAGGGTGTAGCCGATGGCGAGCCTCGCGGCGATCTTCGCGATCGGGAAGCCGGTCGCCTTCGACGCGAGCGCCGACGAGCGGGACACCCGTGGGTTCATCTCGATCACAACGATCCGACCGTCGGCCGGGTTCACCGCGAACTGGATGTTACAGCCACCGGTGTCCACGCCGACCTCGCGCAGCACCGCGATGCCCAGGTCGCGCAGGCGCTGGTACTCCCGGTCGGTGAGCGTCATGGCCGGCGCCACGGTGACGCTGTCGCCGGTGTGCACGCCCATCGGGTCGACATTCTCGATCGAGCAGACCACCACCACGTTGTCGTGCCGGTCCCGCATGAGCTCGAGTTCGTACTCCTTCCAGCCGAGCACGCTCTCCTCGATGAGTACCTCGTGCACCGGACTGGCGGCCAGGCCGGCGCCGGCGATGCGCGCCAGGTCCCCGTCGGTGTGCGCCATGCCGGAGCCGAGGCCGCCCATCGTGAACGAGGGCCGGATCACCACCGGCAGGCCCAGCTCACCGACGGTGTCGCGGACCTCGTCCATCGAGTGGCAGACCCGGGAGCGGGGCACCAGCGCGGCCGGATCCTGCACACCGATCCGGGCGCCCGCCCTGACGACGATGTCCTTGAACAGCTGCCGGTCCTCACCCCGCCGAATCGCGTCGATGTCGGCACCGATCAGCTCGACGCCGTACTTCTCCAGCACACCGGCCTCGTGCAGCGCGACAGCCGTGTTGAGTGCCGTCTGGCCGCCCAGGGTGGGCAGCACCGCGTCCGGACGCTCCTTCGCGATGACCAGTTCGACGAACTCCGGGGTGATCGGCTCGACGTAGGTGGCGTCGGCGAACTCCGGGTCGGTCATGATCGTCGCGGGGTTCGAGTTGACCAGGCTGACCCGGATCCCCTCGCTGCGCAGCACCCGGCACGCCTGGGTGCCGGAGTAGTCGAACTCGCAGGCCTGCCCGATCACGATCGGCCCGGAGCCGATCACCAGGACGTGCTTCAGGTCGGTCCGCTTAGGCATTCTTCCCGCCTTCGATAAGCTCGGCGAAGCGGTCGAAGAGGTAGTCCGCGTCGTGCGGACCGGCCGCCGCCTCCGGGTGGTACTGGACGGTGAAGGCGGGCACGTCCTTCGCCCGCAGCCCCTCGACCACGTTGTCGTTGAGGCACACGTGGGAGACCTCGACGCCCCCGAACTCGGTGTCGATCACCTGGTTCGGCACGACGGCACCCGGCTCGGTGCCGGGGAAGGCGACCGCGAAGCCGTGATTGTGGCTGGTCACCTCGACCTTGCCGGTGGCGCGGTCGAGCACCGGCTGGTTGATGCCGCGGTGGCCGTAGCCCAGCTTGTACGTGCCGAAGCCGAGCGCCGGCCGAGGATCTGGCTCCCGAAGCAGATGCGA